>JANQEF010000107.1 GCA_028278465.1 Dehalococcoidia bacterium
CTGCAGCTTGGCGATCAGCAGCGCCGTCGCCCGCGGCAGAGATGGCATCGCAGAGAAAGTGGCCAGCGACTCGGCACGCTGCTCACGCGCCCGGTCGACAGCCGCCGACCACGAGGCGTCAGAGTGCCTGAACCGCAGGTGTCCGGCCAGGCCCTGCTTCGACCTGAATCCGGCGCCGCACTGCTCGCAGATCGCCGACCTCGTCACCGGCCTGCGCTTGCCGTTCGAGCTGCGATGGCGCGTCGAGCTTCCAGTTTGCTGAGTGTCTGGCGAGTGTGTACTGACCAAGATCCGGCGCTCCCGATTTTTGCGTCCGGAATACGGGCCAATGTGGCCGCGCTAACCGGACCTCTCAGACACCAGTATCCGGGAGAAGAAGTCACTCACCGCAATACAGCGCTGACCCGGGATTGCCTCAAATCGAGGCATCACACGCCGACCCGTCACAGGGTCTCCGAAGACGAAAAGAGCGTCCTGAGCAGGACCAGAACGGCGAAGAACCAGGCACCGAACCCGCAGGCCGATTGGCTACTCTTCAGGCCCGTAGGCGCGCATCACGGCAGGCGAGAACGGGTTGGCGAAGTCAACGCGCTCCTCGTTGGCTATCGGCCGTCCGTCGATGCTGTCGAAGAACGGGTCACGGAAAGCAATGAGGTAGTCGACGCCCTGCTCCATGCCGTAGATCAGCGGCGGGACGTTGAGCGCGTCGTGCTCGCTCTTGCCGCTCAGGTCGATCACTTCCCTGTCAGCGTAGTAGCTGATCGCCCCGGCGGGCACCGCACCGATCACGGTGTCCTCGGGCGTGTTCTCGCTCAGCCAGCGGCCCATCGCCACGCCGGTATCGTTGCTGTTGCGGCTCGTCGTCGAGTACTCGACCGTCGTGGCGTCCCAGCGTGCCGGGATGGCGACGAGAGGAGCGATGAGCAGCGCCAGCACAGCGACCCGTGCCGTTATCACGACCGACTTGCGCTCACGCTCCGAGAGCGGCCTGCGGTTGCGCTTCCAGATCCAGATCAACTGCCAGCCGCGCACGATGCCTGCGAACAACAGGATCACGATGAACGGCAACGCGGCGTCGATGTGCCTGCGGTCTTCGAACAGCCAACGCGTGTCAGGCCTCATGAAGGTGACCATGGCGGCGTAGACCATCGCCAGCGCGAACAGCGCCAGCGGCGCGGCCGAGAAGGTGTGCCGCTTGAGCAGTATGTAGATGCCGAGGAAGATCAGCGGCAGCCCGGCGAGCCATGACAGGCCATCCAGGAACGGCAGCTCGTGCAGGTAGCCAAGCCAGACGTTCCACAGGTTTGAAAGCGGGAACAGGCCGAGCACCTCGTTGGTTGCGAGGTAGCTGTCGGGGAGCGCTGCGCCTGTGACGGCCCAGTTGAAGGCGATCCAGGCGACTATGACCGCCAGCGCGGGAACCGCCAGCCAGGCGATGTCTCGCACATCCTGTGGCTGCTCGAAGATTGCGCCGTCACGTCTCCACATCCAGCGTGCGACGGTCGCTCCGACGATCAACAGCGCAAGCAGCACGCCTTCGGGCCGTGCGGCGATGGCGAGCGCCGCCAGGATGCCTGATGTCCGTGTGCGACCGCGCAGGAACGCCCATGAAGCGCCGAGCGAGGTCGCAGCGAACAGCGTCACCTCGGTGCCCGAAACCGCTGCGAAGCCGAAGTGCGGCTCAACCGCCAGCACCGCTGCGGCGAGCAGTCCAACGTAGCGTGAGCGGGTGATCTGCCACGTGATCCGGAACACGAGGCCGACAGATATTGCGCCGAACAGCATGCCGACCAGCTTGGTCAGCACCGGCAAGCTCTCGCCCTCGAGGCCGAACACGGCCGCAAGCAGACCGTTGAGCGCGATCCACAGCGGCCCGGTTGCGCCTGTCGCAGGGTTGCCGCTGTTGAACTCGAAGACGAACGAGTCTGCGAAGTTGCGGATGTATGTCATCCGGGTCCAGGAGTCGTCTATCGGCAGCCGCTCCCAGCCGGCGGGCTCACCGCTCGCCGAACCCGTAACGAACAGGACCGCGGTGATCAGGTGCAGGACAGTCAGCGCAGCCAGCATCGCCGCAGTGGAGTAGGTGATGCGCACATCGGACGGCATGCTCAGGGAAGGCCTGCTGACCGAAGGCATCGATACAGACGGAAGGCCGACCGATGGCATGCGCACCGAACTCACCTGCACTGACGGCAGGCTAATCGAAGGCAAGCTGAATGACGGCATGCGGACCCGGCGCCACCAGGCGCTCAGACCGTCTCTCTCCGTGGCGTCGGTCGATGTCACGAACTAAGCCTCTCGCCTACCTGAACCTGACAACGCCGCCGATGATCGCAGCGAGCTTCGGCATGAACGATTCGGTCAGGAATGTCACCGCGACAACGGCGGTGCGCCGCAGGCTGTCGTACGACTCGGAAAGCGGGTCGCGCGCCTGCCACTGCTTCGGCTCCTTGAGAGCCGACAGGAAGCCGCTGAACCTGAACCAGAACGTTGTCCATCGATATAACGGCATGAACGCCGGAATCCACCACAGCGACTTCATGCGAGACCTCGCCTCGCCCTCCGCAACCCACAGCGCCACGATGTAGTAGATCGCCTCAACACCAACGTAGATCAGGTACAGGCCGAGCGTGGCGGTCATCACCACCTCGATCGGGTACCCGAGCAGGAACATGAACGGCAGCAGGAAGGTCCAGACCACGCGCGGGAACGCCAGTGTGTGGTCGACCAGCAGCGACTTCGCAACGGAGATGCCGCGCACCCTGAACGGGTGACGCTCCAGCTCCGGGTACATCGCAGCAACCTCGATCTGGCCGCGCTGCCAGCGCACACGCTGCGAGTAGAGCGCACGCAGCGACTCCGTCGGGTGCACGTAGACCACCGAGTCGACGACCGCCTTGACGTGCATCTCCGGGAATCTGAGCGCGATGTAGAACGTGAGGTCGGTGTCCTCCGAGACCGTTCGCTGGTCGTACATGAAGGTCCGCAGCATCACGTCACGACGGAACGCCGAGAATGCTCCTGCCAGCGTGAACAGGCTGTCGGTCTGGCTCTGGTACTGGCGGCCGATGCGGAAGCCCTGGAAATACTCGACGAACTCTGCCTGCGCCATTGCGTTGCGCAGCGGGTGCACCTCGCGCTTCTCGCCCGTCATCGGGTCGATATCAGGAGGCAGGACCTCGACGGCGCCTGTCGCCGCAGCCAGCTTGTCGTCGTCCTCGAACGCCCGCGCCATCTCGGTCAGCGCGTCGTTCGCGAGCGCCGTGTCTGCGTCGACGTTGATGATCAGGTCGCCGCGCGAGTGGTGGATGCCGGCGTTCAGCGCGCCGGCCTTGCCCTTGTAAGGCAGCGAGATCAGGTTGATGCTGCCCTCGAACGGCTCCTCCTGCTCACGAGCGATCACGGCGCGCGTGTCGTCCGTGCTCTGGTTGTCGACCACCAGCACCTCGATGCTCGAGCCCGGATAGGTCTGCTCGCGAATCGCCTTCAGGCAGACCGGCAGCACATCGGCGCCGTTGTACGCCGGCACGATGATCGAGATCAGCGGGAAGTTCTTCAGCGGGCCGCGCCTGCCGAGCGGGATGCGCTTAATGCCGACGCGAACCGCGGCGTAGAGATAGGCGAACGCGGTCGCGCCGTCGATGATCAACGGCACAACCATCCAGACGCCCCAGAAGAGGGCGAAGCCTACGAGTTGGTCTGTCATGATGCCACCAGCTCATCGTCGAGCTTTTTCCGCACCGCGCCCAGCGTGGGGCGTGTGAGCAGGAACCAGTAGATGAGGATCACGCCGAGGAAGAAGACTGCGCGCCCGATGATCGTGTGCGACACGAGCAGAGAGTCTTTGCCAAGGAAGTGCAGAGCCGCCACGATGACGAGCAGCCGCACGATGTTGGCTACGTAGGTCAGCGCCAGCGCAAGCAGCACGTATGAGAACCGCCTGCGCATGGACCACGCCGGGTACATCATCAGCATGCCGAACACGACGCCGGACTCGAGAAGCCCCGAGGATTCCACGGTCACCTGCAGCATCGTCCAGCCGATGTCCTGCGAGATCACGAGCACGAGCAGCGCGCCCGGCGTGCCCTCGAAGGTGTCAGTCGGGATGTTGAACAGGTCTGCGACAAGGTGAACGCCCTGCGCCACCGCGGTCTGCAGAGCAGGCTCGATCGGCGTGTTGCGGCCGATGAAGATCACAAGGAACGCCAGTCCGACGGACCCTGTGATGTAGTACGGCAGCCAGATGCGGTTCAGCCTGAAGAACAGGACCGCGAGCATCCAGAGCGTCGCGAGTATGGCGGCGACAGCTATGTCCACAGCCGTCGTCTCCTGCTGATGAACCAGATCGCCGCTATTCCGGCCACGCTGGCGGCGCCGAGCAGCCAGGGACCGAGCACGGAGGCCGGCGACCACTGGATGTCTGCGTCGCCGTCAGGCACGCGGTCCGTGATGAACGGGTTTGAGCTGACCCCGTAGAACGAGACCGTGTACATGCGGATCACATCGCCGAACTGGATGCCGAGGTCGTTCCAATCGAGCGGGAACTCAACCCTGAGGCCGCCCTCTTCTTCGCTGTCACCCCAGTCGTTCCAGCCGCTGTCCGAGATCTTCTGGTTCGAGTCGCCAGGGTAGATCTTCACGTTGACCGAGCTGCTCTCCTCATGCGGCACATAGGTCACGACCGCCCTGCGGTCGCCGCTCTCGAAGAACTCACCGTTGTTGTTGGTGTCCATGTAGACAATGAAACGCGCCGATTGCTCCTGGGCGTTCTCATCGTCATCGAGCGGCTGCCCGTCCGTGGTGTGGCGCTCGATCATGTGGTAGTTGATCTCTTCGTCGATATTGTTCGCCCAGTAGAAGGCAGCGATGTCGTGGCGGTGCGAGCCCGTCTGGTCGTTGTAGGCATCGTCCAGGTGCGCCTTGCCGTCCCACTCATCGAACTTGCCGTCGATCACGATCGGCGTGGTGTCGGGTTCAGGGTTCGGGTCCGGCGTTGTCGAGGTGTTGACCAGCTCGATCTCGTCGATCACCAGCTCGCCTTCACCGTCTTCTTCTTCCTCATCGTCGTCATCGCTCTCGCCGGTGACGCGAGCGCGGAACCACAACCGGTCGTTGAAAGACAGGCCAGTGGTCGAAAGATCGATGTCGTAGAACGTGTACTGGCCGTCCTCATCGTCTTCGCCCCAGCTCTGGACAGTCACATAGTTCGAGCCGTCTTCCGACACTTCGATAACGGCGCCGCCATCATCAAAATCGCTGCCGCGCGCCCAGAAGCGAAGCCGCAGGTCGATCTCGCCCGAGGTGTCGACGCTGCGAACGGCCGCCGCGCCGGAGTTGCGCAGTCGCAGGTGGTTCTGGCCCTGGTGCGGACCGGACTCTTCGGTGATCCTGGCGTCGTCGAAGAAGTTCCACTCGTCGAGCCAGCCGAAGCCGGTCGGGATGCCGCCCTCGAAGTCGTCCCCGGCCACGCTGCTCTCAGCGCTGGCGATTCTCGGAGCGACGATGAGCACGAGCGCGATGATGCCCAGGGCGATCGATGCTGCCCACAGGTGGTAGATGCTGAATGGCGTGTGTGTAGTTAGCTTGCTCATGCCTGCGCCACCGGCTTTTCCGTGCCCGGCCCGTCTCCGCCGGTCCTGCGGCCAATGTTCCGCATCCGGCGCCTCGCGGCGTCACGGAGCTGTGTGCCGTACCGGACGACCCTCCTGGGACCGATACCGGCCAGGAAGGCGAGGAGCGACATCAGGCCAAGCAGGCTTGCGATGTTGCCCACTGTGTAGATTCCGGTTCTCTCAGACCTAATTTCAACTGAGGAAACCCCGGCCGGCATCCGTGCAAGCGTGAGTCTTTCGATGCCGATTGACTCAACTTCCTCGCCGTTTGCGTACACGCGGGTGCCGCCGTAGTGGGCCATTGGGAACAGAACCCAGCCCGCCTCGCACAGGTCGATATCGAAGGTCCAGCCGTCCTCGCCAGCCTCGTAGTTCGCAAGCGGGTGTGAGACGTCGGCAGGAGGCTCGAACGCGGTGAGGCCTGTCAGCTCTTCGAGAAGAGATATCGCAGCGCGGTCACGCGTCTCTGTGGCGTGGAAGAACAGGTTCAATCCGAGGAAGACCACCTCACCGCCTGCGTCACCGTAGCGGTTGCGAGCGACTGCGACGCCCTGCGCCGCCGGGTAGTCGAACAGCACCAACTCTTCCTGCGCGCCCTGCGGAGTCACGCTCCGCCAGTCACCGGCCTCGCCGACAGCGAACGGCTCAAGCTGTATGCGATCGCCGTGGTCGATCAGCGTCGCCTGCTCGATATGCAGCACCGGTTCGCCGTGCACGCCAAGCACCTTCGGCTGCCGCGA
>JANQEF010000199.1 GCA_028278465.1 Dehalococcoidia bacterium
CCGCAAGTGCGCCTGATCGATGGACCATTCGTCCCTCGGGCACAAATCCCGCCGCGGTGATGGACAGGGCGAGCGATCCCGGCGTCCTGTCTGTGTCACCGCCGAGAAGCGTACAGCTGAAGGCGCCCGGGCTGGCCGGTTCGCGGTCTCCCGGCGCCTCGTCGAGTTCGGCGATGGCGGGAGGCGGAGACATGGCCGGCGACGCCTTGAACATGTACCCGACTCCGGGCATGCTCACGATGTGGTCGCACTCTTCGCGGTCCAGGTTCATCTTCGACCGCAGCCGGTAGATGTAGGCCCGGACGTACTCCTTTTCCGTGGAGTACTCGCCGCCCCAGACCGATTCCAGGATGAAGCGGTGTGTCAGGACGCGTTCGCTGTTGCGGACCAGCAGGCTGAGCAACGAGTACTCGGTGCTGGTCAGAGTCGCCTCTTCGCCGGCGTGCCATACGCGTCGTGCGCCGTGGTCAAGCACGAGGTCGCCGTAGTTGACGGGCTGAGCCTCGGGGCCGGCATGGCCGGTGGAGCGGCGGATGGCGGACCTGACCCTTGCGAGCAGCTCCTTGACGCCGAACGGCTTCGTCACATAGTCGTCTGCACCGCAGTCGAACGCCTCGACGATGTCGGCCTCTCGCGCCCTGGCGGTCAGCATGATCACAGGGATCGAGGACAGCATCCTAATCTGCCTGCAGACCTCGAAGCCATCGAGGCCGGGCATGGTGATGTCGAGCATCGCCAAGTCGACAACCCGTCGGCGGAAGATCTTCATCGCCTCGAGTCCGTCGGAGGCAGTGAGGACCTGGTAGCCCCGTGCCGAAAGGTTCATCGCCACGTATTTGAGCGTGGCCGGCTCGTCGTCGGCCACCAGAATGATCGAATTGCCGTCTTGCAAGGGGGTCAGATCCTGTGTTTGCGGTCGGCCCGTGTCGGAGCTCCGGGGAGCGCTCCTACCCGCTAGCAGGTACGGGGCTAACTCATGTATCAGTGCCTATTCGGGGCAAACAATGAACGTGGTGTAAAGCAGTTCAGGAAGCCGTTAATAAAACCTGAATGCAGCACACGTCCGCCCCGACAGCGGCAGATGCTAGGCGTCGATACGCGGTCTGTGAGAGCCTGTCAGGTCAGTTCAGGCTGGCCGAGAGTTGCGCGTCGTCTGAGACGAAACGGTAGCCGACGCCCGGAACGTTGCGGATGAGCTTCGGGGATGAAGGGTCGGCTTCGATCTTGCGGCGCAGTCTGTACATGTAGGCGCGCAGGTACTCGCGGTCTTCGGCGAAGGAGTTGCCCCAGACCGACTGCAGGATGTAGCGGTGCGTCAGGACCCGGTCGCGGTTGCGCACAAGGAGAGAGAGCAGGCGGAACTCGGTTGCCGTCAGCGTCTCGTCAGCCCCGTTGCGAATGACCCTGTGACCCTCGAGGTCGACCTCGAGCTCACCGAAGCGCATGCTGCGGTCGGACCGGCGGCCCTGGCCCTGCCCACGACGCAGAGCAGCGCCCACCCGCGCAATCAGTTCGGCCACGCCAAACGGCTTAGTGACGTAGTCGTCCGCGCCCAGGTCGAGAGCGTTGACCTTGTCGGTCTCGCGCGAATGCCCCGACAGTACGACGATCGGCACGTCCGATTTGTGACGGATGGCGCGGCAGACCTCTGTGCCGCTGGGTCCGGGCATGGCGATATCGAGCAACACCAGGTCGACGGGACGCTCGCCGAACAGCTTTAGAGCCTCGCTGCCATCCTCGGCAAGGATCGGCCGAAACCCCTTGGCCGTCAGGTTCATCCCGACGAACTTCCTCGTTTCCGGCTCGTCATCGACGACGAGCACTACCGGGCCATCACCCTTCATACGTTTATAGCTCCCGTCTATTAAGGGGTCCCGGTGGGAACCCGCTTTCCATGCGCTATTCCGGACCATCCAACAGCTGCGCTACCGCGCCACAGCCACCTTTGCTCTGCCGCTTCTCTTCGATGCCGTGCCGGACGTCTTCCTTTTGCCGGCAGACGCCCTCTTCACGCTCGAAACCGAACGAGCCTTCTTCGCGGCCTTCTTTCGTCTCACGGCCTTTGCCGTCCGCCCACCGGGCAGACGGTACGGAATCGTGAACTTGAAGGTGGAACCGGCACCGACTTCGCTTTCGACCCAGATCCTGCCGCCGTGGGCATCGACAACCGCCTTGCAGACCGCGAGCCCGAGGCCGGTGCCCGGTGAGCTCTGATCGGTCTGCTCGCCGCGGTAGAACATTGAGAAGATTCGGTCCTGGACCTCGGGCGGTATGCCCGCGCCCTCGTCACCGACCGAGAAAGTCACCGCCGCGCCGTCGCTCCGGGCGCCGATGACGATCGTGGTGCCTTCTTCTGAGTACTTGCTGGAGTTCTGGATCAGGTTGACCAGGACGCCTGTCACGCGCAGCACGTCCATCGTGACCTTCGGCAGGTCTTCTGGGATCTCGACGACCACGCGGTGCTTTCGGATGAATGGAGAAGCCGAGTCTAGAGCAGCGTGAGCGAGCAGGTACGGGTCCGCGTCTTCGAGGTGCAGCGGCAGGTCCACCGAGCCCATCCTCGTGATCTCCATGAGATCGCTGACCATGGCCGTGAGTCTGTCGGCTTCACGGTCGATGGTGCGCAGGAAGTCGAGGCGCGTCTCCTCGTCCCACTGGATATCGGATTCGAGCAGCGTGCTGACAAACCCCTTTATATGGAGGAGCGGCGTTCTGAGTTCGTGGCTGACCATCGACAGGACGGCGTCACGCAGGCCGTAGGGCGGCCGGACCGATTCGCCATCGATGATGAGCGCGACCTGCTCCTGGCCTTTGCCGGAGCCGGCGGGAAGGATGGTGACTGTCACCTTGTCGAGTTCGCCGGTCTGGGCGGCCGACTGACTCTCGGAGCGCCTCAGCCAACCATCGAGCAGCTGCGCCTCGCCGGTAGCGGTGCAGCGGTCGATGGCCCCGTTCAGGTCAACCTGTTCGCCGTCGCTTCCAGCAAGCGAGGACATGACCTCGTGCAGCGGCTTTCCGATGACGTTCCTGGCGCTGGAGCCGAGAAGGGTGTCTGCGGCAGCGTTCACGCCGAGCACGGTGCGGTCCGGTCCCACGAGGAATACGCAGTGGGGCAGCGCATCCAGCATTGCGGCCTTGTTCTCGACCTGCTGAATATCTGCCGCAGAGACCGCCCGGTTTTTGCTCTGCCTGCTGCTTGTCAAGATTCGCCTTTTCAGTTCGGCGGCGTGCTGCTTCCTGCAAGGCCCGCATACAGCACGCGCGAACGAGTTCATTCGGCAGGTTCACCCGGACCAAACTGGCGCAGTCGCCCCTTCGACTGCGCCCCGAGACACCGCTTCAGCCACCCTCCATGCCGAAAATGTAGGAGCCAATTGTTGTCAAAGATTGCCCGATGTCAAATCTTCGTGAATAAAAACAGGTTCCACCACGATTGAAAACATCTCGTTCTCCGTCGAAAGAACCGGTTACCGTGTAAACAGTTGGTGACGGAAAATTAACGGTTTCGCGACATCGCGTGCGGTGTTGGAGCCCAACACGGCAAAGCCTTAACAGCCTCTTAAACAAATACTCCGCCGGTATGGCGCCGCAAGAGAAAAAACAAGAGGCCTGGCGTAAACGCCAGGCCTCTCAAGCATGTGGTGAGCTGTTTTACCGCTACGCTGCTTTGCCGAACTCTACATCCTCGCTCTCGCCGTTTTCTGACGAGCCGAGTTCGACCGGGTCTGCAGCGCCGGTCTTCACAAGAGCGACCGCTGCGCCCGCACCGGCGAGCACTACACCGCCAATGGCGAGCAGCACCGTCCAGCCGAATGCGTTGACGAGTATGAGAGACATCGCCACCCAGCCGGCGACGACCGCCACTGACAGCGGAAGCCAGAAGCGCTCGATGAATCCCGACTCGATGTTCATATCATCCTCGTCCAACAGGGCGGGAATCGGGTCGGCAGCGCAGTCGCCGTTGTCCTCTGCCGTGGTGTTGCCGTTGGACGGCTCCCACTTGAGGAGATTATCGGCCATCTGTCTGGACTTTCTGCCGGGAGCATCAGTCGGTGTCGGTGGCTACCAGACCACTATTGCAGCTTCCACTGAGTCTCGCAGTGTGCCCGCCCGCACGTGGACATACGTGCCAGCACCCATTGTGCAGTCTGGGCGGTTCTTGACACAAGGTCCACATTCGGTGTTTCGGTGCCGAATGTACACAGTTCCCCGTAATCCTGTGGCGAGACAGCGCAAACTCATGTTTTCGTCGCCTCTACGGCCAGCGGCTACGGGTTGCGCAGCAAGGCCAGTCGAACGGCCTGAGCTGCGCTCGTTATCGTCGATCAGAACTGATCCCGTGTGCCAGGTAACGCTCTCGGTTACCCTGTCCGACGCCGATTCACCACCTAATAGATGAACTGACGCCCCGTTGCAGCGGCGTTCCGGAGGCACGCGATGGCTGAGGACCGAAACCGCCAGTGGCTGCTGGCAGCCCGTCCCGCAGGGTTCCCGAAGGAGAGCGACTTCGAGTTGCGGGAGAACGATCTACCGAACCCGGAGCATGGTGAGCTGCTGATCAAGCTCGAGTACCTGTCTATAGACCCGTATATGCGGGGCCGGATGAACGAAGGCAAGAGCTACACGCCCGGCGTGCAGATAGGCGAGGTGATGACCGGCGAGGGCGTCGGTGTCGTGGTCGAGAGTCGTTCGGGCATGTATGCGGCGGGCGATCACGTCGTCACCCGCACCGGATGGCAGGAGTACGCGGTCGCCCACGAATCGGCGGTCCGCAAGGTTGACCCGGCAGCGGCGCCGGTCTCGACCGCGCTCGGCGTTCTGGGCATGCCGGGCCTGACCGCCTACTTCGGCACACTCAGTGTGATCGACCCGAAGCCGGGCGACACGTTCGTCGTCTCAGCGGCGAGCGGCGCGGTCGGAGGCGTCGT
>JANQEF010000208.1 GCA_028278465.1 Dehalococcoidia bacterium
CTCCGGCGTCGAGACAGGTGCTTCGGCCGGACCGACCAGCGGGGCCGGCAGCTGAAGGCCTAGTCCGTTAGGCGGCAACGCGTGGCGTAGAGATGGATCCGAACTACTTCGACACCGCCGTCCGCGCTATGCGGGATCGAGGCGTCGAGTTCGCGCCAGGCCTAACCGCGCACCAAGTTCGCACGGCGGAAGCCGAGTACGGCTTCCGCTTTCCTCCCGATCTCTGCGCCTTCCTGGAACACGCGCTTCCGCTGGGCGAGCGGTTCCCGGATTGGCGCTCGCCCGGGTCGGAGTTCATCCGCGATCGCCTAGCGTGGCCTGCCGACAGCATGTGCTTTGATATCGAGCACAACACCTTCTGGCTTCCCGCTTGGGGGCCCAAGCCCGAGTCGATGGAAGAAGCCCATGCGAAAGCTCGGCAGGCCGTACGTTCGGCGCCACTTCTCATCCCGGTCTTCGGCCATCGCTACCTTCCCGCCCTTCCGTGCGAGCCAGGCAACCCGGTCTTCTCGGTCTACCAGACCGACATCATCTACTACGGCCTCGACCTCTCCTCATACCTGTTCGCGGAGTTCGACGTCCCTAACCCCTTCCCGGTCCCCGACTCTCCGCGGGAAATCGAGTTCTGGAGCGACTTGGAGCGTCTCAATGGGTAGGTTGCCGCCTAACAAGGCGCTGCAGCTGACGCCGCGGGCGGCGCCCAGTCGGCGTTTGGTAGCCTTCTGGCGTCGGGGCTCGGGTGCCGTAGCGCTGGCGGACAGCTCTCGCGGCGCAGCTGAGCGCCCAATCCGTTAGGCAGCGTTGGTGCGAGTCGAGATCACGTTCGAGGAGGACGCGCTGGACTCCATCACCAATCGAACCTGCGACGAGCTCTGGGCGATCGAGTCTGAGTCGAACCGGGGTGCAGCCGAGTCGTACTGGCGCGATTCCCCCGGAGCTGGAGGGCTCACAATCTTCCAGCGCCAGGGAATCACTGAGTTACTTCCGGTGGTCCTTGAGCACCACCCCGACTGTGATTCCCTCGTGGTGCGCGGGCTGGAAGCTCATGATCGCGCCGCCTGGGACGCAGCTCGAAGTTTCGGCTTTGAACCGCTTCGGCATGGGCGCAGGATCCTTCGGTTCGGCCGGCGCGGGAACGCTGCCTAACAAGGGCGCTGCAGCTGACCGGCTGGGCGTCGGCTCCACCTAGCCGCGCTACCCTACGAGGCGTTTTGGGCGTTCCGCCGCTGGCTAGCAGTGCGCCGCCGGCAGCTGAGCGCCGTAGCCGTTGGGCTGCGCGACGAGTCAGCCAGCCTTGCGTACAGTGACTTCCTTTGCGAGTCGACCGCGCAGCCGTCGCCTCTCTACTTCAAGATCGTAGTGGGTCTGCAGGTTCATCCAGAACCGGTCGGTCGTCCCGAAGTACCGCGCGAGCCGAAGCGCCGTGTCGGCCGTGATGCCGCGTTTGCCATGTACGATCTCGTTGATCCTTCGGGCCGGTACACTGATGTCCTTGGCAAGCCGGTACTGGCTAAGCCCCATCGGTTCGAGGAACTCCTCGAGCAAGATCTCACCCGGATGAATCGGGGCGTGTGCGCTCCTGGCCATCCATCTTCTCCTCGTCAGTGGTAGTCCACGATCTCGACATCGAAGGCGTCACCGCCGGCCCATCGGAAACAGATTCGCCATTGATCATTGACTCGAACGCTGTGTTGCCCTTCTCGCTTTCCTTTCAGGCGCTCCAATCGATTTCCCGGGGGCACTCTTAGGTCGTCGACGCGTTCAGCGGCGTGCACCAGCAGCAGCTTTCGATGTGCGCGTCGCTGCACATCCGGTGGCAGCAGCCGCGAACGTTCTCGTCGGAAGACCTTCTCCGTCTCTCCATCGGCGAAGCTCCGGATCACAGCCCGGATAATAGCGGTTTCCGTTAATACCGAAACCCGTTACTACACGGCGCGCAGCCCAACAAGGCGCTGCAGCTGACGCCCAAGGCCGCCTTCTCGGTCGTGTTATCGTTCTGGCGTTGATACGGCGCGGCTTCGCCGGGGCCAGGGCGGCCCTTGGGCGCAGCTGATCGCCCAGTCCGTTAGACGGCATGAAGACGTACCCGTTGCAGAATGAGCGCGGCGAGACCTACGCCTTCGAGATGCCCAGCTTGTGGTTCCTCAGTTCGCGCGGAGTGTCGCGCTACTTCTCCCGATGTCCTGGCGTTTCCATCTCCCGAGTACGCCGGCTCTTCGCCATCAACGATGAGATCCACGTCGAGTTTGAGTTCGCGGGGGAGCGCTTCCAGGTTTGGGAGCCGTACGGCGACAACAGCAGGTACTGGGTCGGCCCCACCGAGGACCCACAGCGGCGTCGGTCGTCCATAGATCAGCTGCAGGCGTTCGTCCGCGAGACTTGGCCTGGCCCTATGAGCAAGGCACGGAGCAAGCTCATCTCGTTGTTCAGTGGCCGCTATGACGTCTAGCAAGCGGTTGCAGCTGACGATCCACAGCGGGTTCCAATCGGTCTCTGTTCGAGTCTCGCAGTGAACACCGGGCGCTTCGGTCGGGCTACAGAGGCGCTGGGCCTCGCAGCTGAACCG
>JANQEF010000241.1 GCA_028278465.1 Dehalococcoidia bacterium
CCGCAAGCCCGCGGTAGAGCGAGTTGACCGTCGGGTAGTTGTGGACGTCGGTGCAGCAGCGTGCTGCGCCGATGTGCAGTCCTTCCGAGTCCGCTTCGAGCCGCTGCAGCTCAGGCACTCGCTTCAGGTCGACGACGAGGTCGGCGTTGCGCCGGTTCGTCTTCAACTGGTCAATCAGGTCAGTACCGCCGGCCAGCGCCCGCACTGTGGCGCCGTTGCTTGCGGCGGCCATCAACTCTGTGGCCTCGGCGAGCGACGTAGGAGCGGCGTAGTCGAAGTTGGGCATGTTTGTCCGAAGAGTACCGTTCGTGGATGGGTCCGGATCGCGGAAGGACGTAGAGGGTACTATACGGCCTGTAGCAGCGAACGGTGGGCATAGGGTTTGTCGCGGGCAGTAGGTGGCGTGTTGAGTACGCAATCCTCAAACGAGCCTGAAAAGCGGACGCAGTCACAAGACAAGCTGTGGCTGGCGGCAGCAGTCGTGTTCGTGTTGGCGCTCTTCGGATTAATGCTGTTCCTGTTCACCCGCTGGGGGATCTTTTCCGCAACGCCGACCGCCGACAATTCCACGCTTATCGCAGCCGTGATAGGACTGGCGGCGGCGATGGTAAGCGGGGTCATTACGTTGGTTGGCATCGGACTTCGGCAGGCCCAGGCGGAGCGAGAGAGCGCCCGTGCCGCTGAGGCTGCAGCGGAGCGCCTCGCGCTAGACGAAAGAGCTCAAAATCAACTTAAGCAGGACCAGGAGCAAGCCAAGCGGAACGAACACATCGATGTTTCAATTCGAGCCGCGGAACTACTTGGCGGCGGCACGGTGTCTCCTGAACAGAAGGCAGCCGCGCTGCTGGCACTTGCGAACCTCGGCGAGTTTCGGTTTGCGCTCAATCTACTTCAAGAGTTGTGGCCGAAACGAGAAGTGTCGAGTCACAGCGCGACTTGGCTGATCGGCGAGATCTTTCTGTCAATGGATGACTTGCTGTCTCATGATGCAGCGTCGCTCTTGTCCAATAACGCCCATCTACTTACCGACTCCCTTGGGAGTCTCCTATTACCACGTCCTTTTGATGGAGATTGGGACACCAGGTCGCCTCTAACTGTTCGTTCGTTGATGCTGACGACAATCACAGCGGCACTAATGACCCGGCCAAGGGGTGAGTGGCGTAGGTCCACGCTCAACGGCGTCCTGTACACCCTATACAAAGCGGCGATCGATGATCCACAACCCTCGATTTCCAACTCCTCGATGCGGTTAGCTGTGTTGTTGATAGAGTGCCTTCACCCTGACGGTTCCCCTCCGCGGCTCGGCTTCTCTGACCCCGACAGAGGCGGGATTATCACGTATGTGGAGATATCGCAAAGACTCCAAGCGATTAGGGAGGATTTGAACGCCTCATTTGATCCGGGCGACCAGGGCAGTGTGTTCTATGTCGATAGTGTTTTCGACGAACTACAGCGCTGGGCTGAAAGATCATGAAGTCGCCCCCTCACCCCACCCTGAACTCCTCCAGCGTGTCCCATTTCGGCTCGAGGCCAAGGCCCGGGCGGTTTGGTGCGTGCACCCGTCCGTCTCTGAACTCCAGCTCGTGCTCCCACACCTTGCCGTGCATCGGGTCCACCGTGTCGCGGTAGTACTCGAGAATCAGGCCGTTCGAGATCGCCGCAACGAGGTGAATGTGCACCGCCTGCGCGCCGTGCGGAGCGATATCCAGGTCATTCGCCTGCGCCAGTGCCACAACCTTCATGAACTCGGTAAACCCGCCGAGGATCAGCGCATCGGGCTGCAGGATGTCGACGGCGCGGTGGTTGATCATGTCCCGGAAGCCGTAGCGCGTGTACTCGTTCTCGCCCGCCGCCACTGGCACCGAAGTCGCCCGCGTGATCTCCGCCTGCCCGATGTAATCGTCCGGCTCGACAGGCTCCTCGAACCAGAACAGGTCATACTTCTCGGCCTTGCGGGCGAACTCGATCGCCTGGTAGTGGCGATAGGCGTTGTTGGCATCGACCATAAGCCGCACATCCGGACCGATCGCCTCGCGACACACGCGCACGCGCTCCACATCCTCGTTGATCGGCACAGCGCCAACCTTGATCTTCACCGCCGTGGCGCCCATCCGCACGTTCGCCTCCATCTCCTCGGCCAGCTCCTTCAGCCCCTTGCCCTCCTCGTAGTAGCCGCCTGCGATGTAGGTGTCGACGCTGTCCGTGTAGCCGCCGAGCAGCTTGTAGACGGGCAGGTTGGCGGCCTTGCCCTTGATGTCCCAGAGCGCGATGTCGATGCCGGAGATGACCCGGGTGGTGATGCCGCGCCTGCCGACGAGCTTCGGCCGCCACATCTCGTGCCAGATGCGTTCGTTGTCGAGCGGATCCATGCCGACCAGCGCTTTCTTGAAGTGTTCGACGATAGACGCGCCGATCTCGGGTGTGACCTCGACGCCGCCTGAGAGGCCGATGCCCGTGATGCCGGGCTCGTCGGTCTCGATGACGACGATGTTGAGCAGGTTGTGGGTGTAGGTGTAGAGGCCGTTGGTGATGGGCTTCTCACGAGGCCACTTGAACATCTCCATGCGGACGTCTGTGATCTTCATGCTTGCTGGTCCTCCGGGCTTGCGGTTTCGGTGTTGCGGCGGGAAGCGGGTTTTGCGGGGTTCGGTGTGGGCTTCGCTGGCTTGGCGGCTTCTGTGGTTGTGCGTGGGGTGACCTTTTGGTCGGCTGGACGACCCGAAGTTCGCCGCGGCAGTCTAGCACCGGCGTGAAAGTGGGATTGGCGCTGATGTAGCATCGTGATGCATCGAGTTTCTATGTGGGCCCAAGGACGGGCGCACGGCCGGATTTCGGAGGACACCGCCCCATGCGAGAGACAGGTTCGGACGCTTCAGAGGACGAGGTGGTTTCGCAGGGAGACGGAGGCTCGGCGCGTCAGGCGGAGGCATCAGGTGTTTCGGGTGCGCCAGGCACATCGGATGCGGTGCAAGACAGTGCGGCTGGGGACACAGAAGATGTCGACTCTTTCGAGGACGATTTCGACGATGCGCCGTTTGACTGGGTGGTGTTCGCCCTGCGAGCCGCGGCGTTCGTCACGTTCGGGGCGATGCTCGTCACGTCGATCGACTTCTCGCTCAACCAGGGCTGGGACTGGATGACCACCATGCGGGTGTCGATCCTGCCGTTCGTGGGTGGGATGCTGCTGCTGGCGGCAGGCGAGCTGATCGACCGCCAGGGAGACTAAGGCAGGGCAGAGGCGGTGAGGGCGGTTGTGGAGCGTGCGTTCGTGCGTTTGCGTTATAGAACGCTCGAGGTTGTACGCGATGCGCTTTGTTTAGCAGCCATTCGTTCGCCGCTACGCGGTTGCCCGTATCTGGTTCTATCCGATCCTCTGGAGCGGAAAGCTCATCGGAGAAACCTCTGGAACGGAAGCTGCTTAAGACACCGCGCTGCCCGCCGAGTCCGCTTCAGCATCTCTTCGACCGGCTAACTACTGACCGCTGCACTCACCGAACCTCTTGATGCATACTTAGTTAGCGACGTGAAGCCGATTCCTCACTGCTCACGTCTCGCTGCCGAATCAGCCGGCGTATTCGCGGGCCCGTAGCTCAGTGGTTAGAGCAGTCGGCTCATAACCGATCGGTCGCAGGTTCGAACCCTGCCGGGCCCACCAACTTCTCGATTCGCAGTTCAGGTTGCTGATTTCAACCCTCCAAGTCCCAGGGAGGGAACAGCATGTATGTCGGTTACTCAGCGGTCGGGTGGTCGGAGAATCTGGACGCCTTTTCGCTTGCTCTTAAGGTCGAAGGACTGAAGCCCCACACTATCTCTTGCTACGTTCGGGATGTACAGCGGCTTGGCGAGTCTGTGGACTGGATTCCCCCCGCCAAGGTCACTGCGAGGCATGTGCGAACGCACATCGAGGCACTGCGCAAGTTAGTCTCAGCGAAGACAGTCCACGAGTCACAATTGGGCATCCGTCGCTTCTTCAAGTATCTCGTGTCAGAGCGTGAGATTCGTAGGGACCCATCTCGGCAGGTCAGGCTCACCAAGTACAGAGTGGTGCCACAGCCGACTTACGCCGTGGATGACCTTAAAAAGCTGCTAGCAGCCTGCGATCAATCAGCTGGGGGAGCCAGAGACCGAGCGATCGTCACCGTGCTCTTCGACACAGGTGTGCGTGTCGGTGAACTGGTCTCTATGGGCCTTCCGGACGTTGATCGCAGGCAAGTCAAAGTGGATGGGAAGACCGGAGTGCGGATAGTGCCTCTAGGAGATGCCTCTCTGCTGGCAATTCAGCGTTACTTGCGGCGATGGAGCAGCAGCTTTGGGCCACTCTGGCACGGCATCCGCGGGCCACTGACCGAATCGGGCGTGCTGCAGATCGTAAGGCGACTCTGTGCCGCGGCTGGAGTGAACTTCAAGAGAGTACATGCCTTCAGGAGAGCTGCTGCGGCCCAGATGAAGCGACTCGGTATGAACGACTCAGACATCCTCGAAGTTATGGGTTGGAAGGATGTGACGATGTTACGCAGGTATACGGCTGCCGTTGCCACCGAGCTGGCCCACCGGGCTCACAGTCGGCACTCGCCCGCTGATCTTCTGTGAGGTCGGGGCAGCACATCTGATGCTGCGAGGTCTGGTCACCCGTCGATCTGCAAGATGTAGTAGAACGCCGAGTTGACTTCGAATGTTTCTTCACCCTCGCTATTGCGGCTGGCAATACTCTGAGAGACTCGTCGCGTCATGCGCCTTTCAGATTCGTCCGACACGTACCTGAAGCCCGTGTTCGTTTGAATTCCCAAGAAACCAATGTCGCAGAGTAGATCAAGGTAGTATTCTTTGTCAGTTTCGTCAACTTCTGCCGCCTCAAGAAAGCGATACACTTCTGACAACGTCACGATATTAGGGCAACCGGCAAACTCATACAATATCGCTTCGAGTTTGTGTTTAGATGGGTCGTCTTCTGACAGCACCGACTTAAACACGTATGATGAGTACACGCGGCGCGATTCCTGAATGTCGCCTTCTTCAATCCTTGTGTGAGAGCGATTCACGGCAGTTGTAATCGCCTGATTCATGAAAAATATCAAGTCCCGTGGTCTGGGAATCAAAGTTTGAAAAATGTAGTCGCGTACTGGAAGGCCTGAAACCTCTTCGGTTATCAGTTCTTTCCATATCTGTTTAGACGTAAACCTATTTTCGAAGCTGCTTTCAAATCTTAGGTCAATGACGTTTGCAAGCTGTTCGCGATCGTTCCATGAAAGGCGGCGGATTGGCAGTTTATCTTGCTCCGCGGCATGTGGTTGTAGGAACGAGAATATGTCGCTGCGCAGGAATATGGTCAATTTGGCGTTGATACGTCTCTGTGATGCGTGCTCGTGCAGGAGATCGTCAGTGATATCGCGAGACACGTTCAGAAGACCCCATAGCAACTCGGAAATCTGATCCACATCTTGGCCTAGACGCCACGGCTCGTCGAGATTGTCAATCAGAATGGCAACGGTTTCTCGATCAGCTAATGCATCACCAAGCTGTCGTCTGAGAACCCCAATACGCTCGGTATGCAGTGACTCGCTGATTCGAAGCCGTTGATCAAGCGCACTCTCGTCGGGTTCTAGCGAAGAGAGTGACTGAACTACTTTGTCGAGTCGTTCTGAGAACGGTGCTGCAAGTATGTCTTCATTTGCTGTCCAGTAGTCGAGGAACGCGTTTTCTTGTATTGAGTTATCTGCATATGGTGGACGTTCATCTAATACGTCGTGGAGTGACTGAGCTAGTTCGGTATAAATTAGGAACTTCCAGAGGCTCTCGATCATGTACCCGCGTTCTGAGTGGTCTTTTATGGAAAGCAGGATGCGGACGAGACCATCGACTTCATAACCGACTGGATAGACAACGCAAACGTGGTTACGGGAATCAGAATTGAAGTAGTCACGAAGGGCGTACAGGGTTGCCGTTTTCCCCGTCCCGCGTCTGCCGACAATTATTGTTGATTCAGATTGCTGAGCTTTGTAGAAAGCGTCCGTCTCGACGAAGTAGCTGTCTACTCGCCTTTGTTCCTGTTCGGCTACCCATTCGCCCGTCGCCAACCGTCTTAAGTCTAGAACTGTAGGTTGAGGCACACCGGGCACTGAGCGTCGCCGCCGTCGTGCCGGAACCTTCTCATCAAGCTCTGATAGCCACCGTTCGGTAGCCTTGCGTGACTCGTCGGCAGTCGCGTGTATCGTCAGTAGCTGCCCGTAGTCCATAGGTGGACGAAACGGCGCGTGGGCGAGCAGCAATACAGGCTTGCCCAGCCCATACGATAAACCTGCAATCAACGAAGCCCGTACATTGTGCTCTAAGCTACCTTCATGCTCATCGCTGAGGAGATGGACGATCGCCCCGTCTCTCAACTTCAGTTGGTCATAAAGCCACAGGCAGTCTGGGGAAGGGTTGTCCAACGGGTTGTCGAATAGCGAGTACGGGCCGAAACGGGAGTGTCGGACAGCGTTTTCAGCACGAATCACCGCGTCTGTCTTGGTCGGAGGAGCACTGAAGTAGATACTCGGATTCTCAGGGAGAGCAACCGCCGATTGACGTGACGCGGGCAGGAGCGTTGCGTCGACTGACTTCCACGGTTCGTCGAATAGCAGCTGATCCGAAAGATCGACGCTGTTGGTGTACTCCGCGTATGCAGCTCCAAGAACTGGATAGTAGAGTCGGTTGTAGCGTATTGACGCACCTGCAATCGAGGAATTTACGACTGGGTATACCCGCTTAAATGTTGCGATCGCATAACCCAGCTCAAATGTGACGTTTAGATTTAGATGGGTGAGATCGCATGCAAAGATTTCGTGGCTGTCGATCGTATTGGTGATTTCCGTTAGCAGTCGAAGGCCGCCGATCTTAATGTCAGGCCAAGGATTGACTCTGACGTTGTCGGTACGGAACTGCTTACTCCCGCCCAGTCGCTTTGTAGCCGACTCAACCGTCTCCGCCCCGTCCATAGGTTGGCTTGGATATGCGAAGAATATGCGAGATCGCCTAGGCACTACGTCAGCCTTGAATTGGTGGGCCCGGCAGGGTTCGAACCTGCGACCGATCGGTTATGAGCCGACTGCTGAGTCCTGGCGCATTCTGCGCCAGTCCGATTCTCAATCTCAGCGGAATAGTTCGGAACTCACCGACTACCCGACTGCTGAAATCAACCCATTTTAGTTTGGGCGACTAGCTTGGCTGAACGGAGCTGGACGGTCAAGTTACTCGGGCGAAGGACAGACTCTGTAGCTGATAATGCTGTGGTTGAATCCGCAACGATTGAGGGAGTGTCCGGTTCCGGGCCTGACTGAATTCGTAGCGTTCGTCAGCTCAGAGACTTTTCAAACGGCCTGCCTGAGCAAGCGTTGTATGGCGGCCGGTCCCCGCGATCAACTACCAATGATGACTGATGAGAGCAGTTGTGAATTCAAGCCCGCGCCAGCGAGCCGTTGAGCCAGCGGGTCCACCAATTCCCGTGCAGTCGACATTCCCCACACTCAGCTCACGAGCTGTCCGCTCCGCAGAGGTTGCTGTCGCGGACCTCAATCTGGGTCACGGACGGGAAGCTCATCGTTGGCTGCCCGTCCTGCACGCCGACAACGATGCCCACCCCGTATCTCTGCTCGGTGGCGTTCAGAGTCCGGACCCCGGCCTCCCACCAGCGGCTCGCGGACATCGTGACCGTGCGAACGACGGACCATGCCCCTGGAGTTCCCAGTTCGAGCTCAGCGACATTCACTTCGCCTCCAGCGAGGATCACGCCGTCGTCGCAGAAGTGGTACGAATTGTCGCCGGGCCACGGAATCTGCGCACCCGTGAGGTATTCGGTCCAGAGCGCTATCGCCTCGTCTTCCGGCAGCGGCCCGCCGGCTCTGGATGGATCCAGGTCCGCCGGGAGCAGCCTGACGTCGCCGGCCGCGGAAGCGCCCGACTCGTTGCAGTACTCGCTCTCGTAGACAGGAGACAGGTCTCCGGTTGTGCTGCCGTTCTCGATTTGCAACGTCCCGGCGCCCCACTCGACGTCCTTTCCTATTCCAGCGTCAACCTTCACGAACAGCGAGGCTTCCCACCACCTAGAAGGAGACGACGCAGCGTTCCGTGCCACCCACCAGTTGCCCGGCGTGTCCTCGATCGCGACCGTGTCGATTCCGTTTAGCGTCGCCATCACGCCATCTTCACAGAAGTGGAAGTTGGTTGCGGTAATCGTATTGAAGAAGATGGTGTTGGTGAGGTAGTCGGTCCACAACTCGATCACCCGCTCCTCCGAAGGCTGCTCATCGACTCGCTCCGGGTCCAGCTCGGCGGGTAGCGGCCGGACGGGGACAGTCGCCAGGTCCGGGTTACGATTTGACGGTTCCGGCGTCGGCTCGGGCGTTGGCGGAACCGGTGTCGGTGTTGGCGGTACGGCAGTTGCCGTGGGTGAGGGCGGAGCTGTGGCAGTCGGTGGCACCGGCGTTGAGGTGGGCGAAACGGCGCGCGTCTCAGTTGGCGCCGCCACTGTTGGCTCGGGCGTCGACGTCGGCCCAGGCGCCACAACATCTTCGGCAGCGTCGCCGCTCGCGCACGCGAGCGAGGCAACGGCCGTAATCAGCATGATCATCGCTATCGAAAGGGCCTTTGAAGACTTCATCGTGACCTCCAGGTTTTTCAAGGGACCTGGAGGCAAGTCTTGGGTCAATGCTTCCGGTGTTCATCGCGTTGCTGCGTTATCTGGTAACGAGAGCGAGTCGAGGGTGCCATGGCATAGCTGTGCCATCACCAGTTCGAAAGCCCGGAGTGTTTGACCGCGATCGGGATGCGACCGGCGAGATCAAACACCGTGCCGACGGGCATCGAACCGCTCAGAGCAGGTCGTTGCGGACGGCGAATGCAGCGGCCTCGGAGCGGCTACCGACGTCTGCCTTGGCGTAGATGTTGGCGACGTGCCGCACCACCGTGTGGCGGCTGATCACCAACCGATCAGCGATCTCCGGGTTAGACATGCCGCTGGCGACGAGTTGAAGCACCTCGATCTCGCGGTCCGACAGGCCGGCCGGATTCAGGTCGGAGCGCCCCCTCGTTCGCCGCGCCGCGATCCTGTCCCGCACCATCTCGTTCCATGCCCGCAGACCGAGCAGGCCGTACCTGTCGATGTGCTGGTCCGCTTCGTCGAGCAGCTCACCGGCCCGCCGGATATCGGCCCCCGCGCCACGTTCAACCAGCACTTCGGCGAACTCGCTACACACCATCACGCGATCGAACGTGTGCTGCCCGGCGCTGATCTCACGGTAGTGCGGCTCGATCCGGGCGACTCCATCGTCTGGTCGTCCCACCAGCGCTTCTAACCTCGCAAGAGTCCGCGACACGATGCCCTCGCCGGGAGCGACTTCCGGCCTGGCGCTCATCCATGCAAGCGCCTCGTTCGCCAGCTCGACGTTGCGCTGGAACAGGGCGACGACCGCGAGGATGCCGTAGGCCTGGACCCTGGCTCGCCGGGCGAGGCCCGGGAAGCCGAGTACCTGACGGGCAAGATCGATCGCTATCTTCTGCCGCTCCGGTGACTTCACGCAGGTCACCGCCGCTGCGAACCCGGCGTTGACACGAGCGTAATAGTCGGCTTCCGGGTTGGTCCGGGCAACGTCCTGCAGCTGCTCGAAGAACCGCTCTTCGTCCTCATGCATGCCGGTGAAGTGTTCGAGGTAGATCCTTCCCTGCAAGATCACCGAGTTGCGCGGATCGATCTCTAGTGCGCGGTCGTTGAGCTCTCGAAACCTGGCCCAGTCGCCGCTCATCTCCATCATGTCTTCGAGGCAGAGGAGCGCGTACAGAATGCCGTCGCCGTGTCTGAACCTCTCGGCAGCTTCCAGGCCGCGCTCGGCGTACTTGATCGCATCGGACGCCCGGTTTCGCTCCTTCGCTGCGTACGCGGCGGGGCGCAGGCTCTTTGCTTCGGCATCCGGGTTGTTGCTGCGTCGTGCGAGGTCGGCCGCGCTGAGCGCAACCTCCATGTCGTCCTCAAGGTGGACGTTGTGGTGATGCCGGACTTCCAGCAGGTTCGATGTCGCCAGCGCCTGCAGATTCAGGTCGCCGTGGGCTTCGCCTATGGCTATCGCCTTCCGAAGCATCTCGTTCGCCCGGTCGAAATCGCCCACCGCGAACTCGGTCACATGTCCAAGGTTGTTCAGCATGTAGCCGGCATCGATGGAGTCCGGGTCGACCAGGTCAAGCGCTCTCTGCAGCAGCTCTCGGTACTGTTCTCTGAACCCCGTGTGCTGGGAGATCGGGAACTTCGCCACATCGACAGCCAGATTCAGCAGTCCCGAAGAGATCGCATAGTCGAAAGACTTCTGTAGCTCCTGGCCGACCGTTGCTCGCTCTTCGACGGTGACGGTCAGCGAAAGCGCGCGTCCCAGGCCGAAGTGGGCGCGCGCCAGCTGCTCGTCCATGGGTCGTTCTCGGGCGGAGTCGATGGCACGCTGGAAATGGGTACGCGCATCTTCGTAGGCGTTCACCGCCAGCGCTTGCTCGCCCGCCATCATCGAGTACCTGACGACCGGGGCGTCGCCCGTTAGCGCCCGGCACTCGTAGTAGTGGAACGCCAGGGTTCCGGCGTTGCTCGCCGGGTCATGTCCGAGTGTGGATTCGATCGCCTCTGCCGCGGCCTTGTGACGGCTGGCGCGCCGGCTGATGGGTAGTCCCTCGAATATCGCTTCCCGCACGAGCGCGTGCGAAAAGCGGAATCTTGTCCCATCTTCACTGTCCTGGACGATCAGTCCCGCCGATTCGGGCCGGTCGAGGTCCGGCAGCAGGTCCGGCGTCTCGCGCTTCGACATCTTCGCCAATTGCGGGATGCCGAACTCGATGCCGAGAACGGCGGCGTCTCTCAGCAGCTCAACAGATGAAGACGGCAGGTTCGATAGTTGTCGCGTCACGGCCTCGGCAACACCCGACGGCACACCGATCTTCCAGCTCGCTCCGTCAGGCCGAACGCCGGCGCCGAGCTTTCCCTCTGAACTCATGAGCTTCAGGGTCTCGGTGGCGAAGAGAGGGTTGCCTTCGGTCCTCTCAAACGCCAGGCTGACGAGCTCATCGGGAGGCTCTGACTCCGATGCCTGCGCGAACAGTTCCTTCATCTCCGCCAGGTCGAACCGCTGGAGCTCGACGCGGGCGGTGTGCAGCTCGCGGGCTGCCTGGGCGGCGGTCGTCGACAGGCGATCGTTGTCACCAGAGCCTGTGTCGCGGAATGAGCAGGCGAGAAGCACCGGCATGTCGGCGACCTCTGGCGCGACAAACTCCAGCAGCTTAAGGCTGGCCGGGTCTGCCCAGTGAATGTCCTCCAGCACCACCAAAGTGGGCGTGTCGGCAACGATTCTCCTGAGCGCGGCTGAGAAGGCATCGAACAGCCGGAACTGCGCGGTGTCCGAAAGCTCGTCCAGTGAGCCGGTGTCACTATGCCCGGTGAGTCGACGGACGATGTCGGAGTCAGCGCCGAAGCGGTCGGAGAGCGCGTTCAGCCACGGCCAGAACGGCGGCGCCCCTGCAGACTCTCGACAGCGTCCGATGTGGACGCTGATGTTGCGGACATCGGCCTCTTCGCAGAGGTTGGCCAGCAGACGGGTCTTGCCGATGCCGGCCTCGCCAGAGACCATGACGATCTGGCCGCTGCCGCTTGCCGCCGCAGAGAGCTTTTCGTTGAGCAGCGCTCTTTCGGCCCTTCGTCCCACGAAGAGGTTCGAGGTGTCGGAGACCATGCAGCGGATGATAGCCGAGCGCCGAAGTCCCGAACGGGCGGGGCAGTGGCGGCGCAGTCACTGAGGACATGCGCGACCTATCGCGTGCGGCAAGCGCCGAGAGCCCAATCAGCACCGGATCCTGACGACCAATTCGAAGGCCCTTGATTCCGTCCTGCCAGACTCACCGAAGTAGAACTTGCGTTCGATGTTAACACTTGTTAACATCATGGTGCG
The DNA here is from genome assembly GCA_028278465.1 of Dehalococcoidia bacterium. Lineage (GTDB taxonomy): Bacteria > Chloroflexota > Dehalococcoidia > Lucifugimonadales > Lucifugimonadaceae > JAJCYX01. The sequence continues at coordinate 11,952 of JANQEF010000241.1, forward strand.
TCAGTATCAGAAAGGTGAAGGCCATGGGCGCGATTCCTCCCGGCCCACAGATCCCGTTCAGCAAGGACCGCAGCTACGGACAGGAGCCCGGCTTTATCAGCCGGCACTCAGGCAAGCTGTGGCTGCTCGCTTTGATCATGATGATCGCGGGAGGAGTCTGGTTTTTCACGGTCCTCAACGCGGGATCCGGCTAGTCGTTCTGCAGTCGCGTCCCATCCCGGGTGATGGCGGCACATGAGGGCATCCTGAGTCGGGAGTTGCAAGCGAAGTCGTCATGAACGAAGACCGGAACTTCTGGCTGATGTTCGGCGGATTCATCGCAGTCGTAATAGCTGCAGTCATCCTTTCTGCAACGCTGGTCTACGGCTAACGGCGAACCTGCCGCGGCTGACCACGCTGAGGCGTCGGAGTGTTGCGATTTCGTGGGATCCGGCCAGTTCGGCGCGCGTGCGATACTCACCGCCTACGTCCCGGAGGCGCCGCATGCATCCAACCGCAGAAGCGATCATCGCCGAAATCGACCCGTCCGATTTCGAATCGGTTGCGCGGAGCGTGACCGGCGACAGCTCCGCCAGCGTGACGGGTGAGCCGCGCTGGACCGAGATCGACGAAACCCACGGCGACTTGCGCACCCTGGCGATCCTACGTGTCGAGGGAGAGGCTTTGGTCGGCGGCGAGCAGGTCCGCTGGTCCTCCGTCCAGAAGCTCATCGACACCACGGCCGACGGCGGACCCGGCAACGCCGGCGGCTGGGTCGACCCGGCTCGTGAAGAGACCGTCTACGAGCGAGGGTTGTTCAAAGACGACGGGAGTAAATTTCGTCCCGCCGCCTGCTACCTCATCACGCAGCCGCGGCCGGGCATGAAGATGTTCTGGCTCGAAGACCTCACCGAGGCGGACCGGGCTCCGTTTTCCGTCGAGCAGCTGCACCGGATCATCCGCGACCTCGGCGAATTCAACGGCTTCCATGCCAGCCGCGGCACAGACGAACGGATCGAGACCTCGACCGACAGCTACCTGCTCCGCTGGAACGGCTCGAACCATGCCCGGGGCATCGACTGGACCGCCGAGCATGCTGACCATCCCATACTGAAGCGCCTGCTCGGCACGACGCCGATGGATACGGTCCGCGATCTCTGCGAAGCGCTCAGCCGACTGAACGAGCGGTCGTTGAAGCTTCGTCACGGCCTCTCATTTGGCGATTCGAACATCGGCAACCTGTTCAGGCTGGGAGAGGAGACGGTCGCCGTCGACTGGGCGACGGTGACTATGGACCCGATTGGCGTGGATGCCGGCTGCCTGGTCGGTTCGGCGATCGCGAGGGGCCGAGGTGGGAATGCGGTGATGGAGGCCGAGAAGGAGCTGTTTTCGAGCTACGTTGCGGGTCTGCGCTCGGGCGGCTGGACTGGCGAGGAGGCTCACGTTCGGCAGGCGTTCTTCGGCCAGTTTGGCAGCTACCTGATCAATCCGGTCTCAGGCGCGCACATCGTGCTCAGGGACACTCCCGAGGCGCGCCGCTGGCATCCGTGGATGGAGAAGAGGTACGAGACGCCGTTCGACGAGATCCCGGACCTGCTTGCGCCAAGAGTCGCCAGCTATCCCGGCTACATCGAGGAGATAGAGGCGTTGCTGGGGTGAGACGGCATCCGGCGTCCAAGCTTGGGAGTGCCGCGTCCGGCTTTCCCTCCGTCGATCCACGTGTAAGCTTCCGGTTAGTCGAGGCGTAGCGAACGTTTGCCAATCACGTCTCGATATCCTGCTTAAAACCGGACACATCCATCCCAAGACCACTCTCCAACACTCAAACCATGATCCACGAGATACGCACCTACGACCTTGTCGCCGGCGGGACGCCAGAGTTTCTGCGGAAGACCGCCGAGCTTATCGATAAGCGCATCGAGTACTCGCCGCTGGTCGGCTTCTTCTACACCGAAGTCGGGCCGCTCAACCGTGTGATGCACATCTGGCAGTACGACGACCTGAACCAGCGCACCGAGACCAGGGCGCAGGTGGTCAAGGACGGCATCTGGCCGCCGGACAACGCCGCCATCATCGTCCGGCAGCAGTCCGACATCTGCATGCTCGCCCCGTTCCTGCCGAAGCTGGACATCGAGCGCAACATCGGCCCGCTGTTCGAACTGCGCTCCTACACCTACCCGGCGAACGCCATCCCGAAGGTGATCGACGCCTGGGCGCCGAAGATCGAGGCCCGCATGGAGCTATCGCAGCCGGTCGGCATCTGGTACTCCGACATCGGCGGCCTCAACAAGTGGATGCACATGTGGTCGTACGAGAGCTACGAAGCCCGGACCGAGGCGCGCAAGAAGTTCGGCTCAATCGGCTGGCCTCCAAGCTCGGGCGTTTCGCCGTTGACGATGGAGAACATGCTGATGCACGCCGCCGACTTCTCGCCGGTGCAGTAGCGGTCCGAGGCTGAGGACTAAGCGGCGCGGAGCCGCGAGCGGGCCGAACGTGTCGCCGCCAGAGCCGAGCGAATCGCCAGGTCCATGCGGCCGTCGTTCCACGGCCTGAAGACCACCTCGTGCACGCCGAGATAACGGGCGCGGCGAGCAAGCTCAGGCGCACGCCTGCCGAGCGCCAGCACCATGCCCATGAGCTCGCCAAGCGGGTGGTTGGCGACCGCCTGCACGACGCTCATCGAGTTCATGTCGGTGAGAGTGTTGCCGATCAGCAGCAGCTTTGGCCTTCGCATCGCCAGGATCTCGATGGCTTCCCTGCCGGTCGGCGCCTTCGCCACCTCGAAGGCGGTCCTGGCGGCGATCATCGAAAGCTCCTCCAGCGATTCCGGCTCGCTGTGGGCGACGATCACGAGGTTTTCGAGTGTCCCGGCCGGATCAACCGATGCCGGTGTCGGAGCGTCGACCTCCACCGTCTGTGCCTTCACTCCGGCGAACTCAGCCACGGACTGGGCGGTGGCGTTCAGTGCTTCGGCGGATGGCGCGGCGGACCCGGCTTCGAACGGCACGACTCGGCCGGCGTTCTTCGCGGAAGGGGTCAGTAGCGCGTCGGCAGCTCTCCGGCGCAGGTGCTTCGACACACGGCCGAGCAGCTCCCTGAAGCCGGTGTCCTTCAGCACGTAGTCGGTTGCGCCGCGCTGGATCGCCAGCTTCACATCGCCGGGCTCGTCAATGCCGCTGAACATGATGACCGGGACGTCGGACTCGTGACGGATCAGGGTGCAGACGTCGATGCCGGACATGCGCGGCAGCCTGATGTCGAGCAGGGCGATGTCCGGCCGCCACTCACGAAACAGCTTTATTCCTTCGCGGCCGTCTGCCGCGGCTTTCACCTGGTAGCCCTGGCTTTCGAGCGCGATCTCAAGCCCCGAGCGCACCTCGGCGGAGTCTTCGACTATGAGGACGTTTCCGTTCATGCTGAGATTGGTTGCAGGCCCGGTTGGCTGGTGTCTGACGGCTTGTCGCCCATTGCGCGGCCGGGTGAGCACGGCTCCGGTAACGAAGATCGTATTGCGGATACGAGGATTCGGCGGGCGTGACGGCCCTACAAACCGGCGGCGCAGCCGTCCATCCTCCGGTGCTAGACTCCGCACCGCTCGCCCGTGAAACCCCTGAGTCATCCCACAGATTTCCCTATGAGCTCACGTTCCGACGTTGTCGTCATCGGTTCCGGAGTGTTCGGTTTGGCGACGGCGTGGGAGCTTGCGAAGGCCGGCCGATCAGTGACCGTGCTCGACCGCGCTCCGGTCGGCGCCGAGGCGTCGGGCCGGGCGCTCGGGAGGCTCGACCCGCTGCTCAGAGGATCGGGCTCGACCGGTCAGACTGAGCAGGACCTGCCGGCCGGGCAGATCGCCAAGCCCGAGGCGCAGCAGGAGCTGACGCTGGTTTCGTACAACGCGCACCGCGAGCTGACGCCGGAGATCGAGGAGATTTCGGGCATAGACCTGCAGGTGGACGAGCAGCCGACTTTGCAGCTCTTCTACTCGCAGGAGGAGCACGATTTCGGAGCCCAGTACACCGCCGACTGGACAGCGATGGGGTTCAGGACCGACCTGCTCTCGGCTGACGAGATCAGGGGCTTCGACTCACGGTATCTCCCGACCGAGTTCGGCGGCGCGCTGGTCTACGGGCCGTACTTCATCGACAGCCTGAGCTTTGTGAGGGCGCTGGCGGAGTGTGCGAAGGCGGCGGGAGCGAGGCTGGAGACGGCGACGGTGAATTCGGTTGAGCAGGGCAGCGGTGGAGCGACGGTGCACACGGACCAGGGCCACTACGCGGCAGAAACTGTGGTCATTGCCGCCGGACCGTGGTCGACTGAACTGGTGAAGCCGTTCGGCGTAGATCTGCGGGTTCATCCTTCGAAGGGCGAGATCCTGCGGCTCCAGCCGCCAGGCGGCGCAGGCTTTGGCGTCCACATTCACGGTCCGTGCTCGCTGGTGCACAAGAAGGACGGGCTGGTCTGGGTCGCCGCCACCGGCGAGGATGCCGGTTTCGACCGCACTCCGACCGATCACGCAAAGAGCCAGCTGCTGGAGAACGCAAGGGTGATGATGGCGGAGTCGGCCGAGTGGCCCATCGTCGAGCACTCCGTGTGTTTCCGGCCTGCGACGCCGGACGACCTGCCGATCGTAGGCTCTGTGAGCGAAAATGTGATCGTGGCGACCGGTGGCGGTGGAAGCGGGATCGTGCAGTGCCTGTACGTCGGGAGGCTGGTGGAGAAGATGGTTACGGGCGGTGACGCTGAGCCTCAGAACGACGCCATCTCGCTGAGCCGGTTCGGCTGAGCTGCTACGTCCCGGTTGGCCCGAACCGCTCTGTCCGAATCGTCTCCGGCGCCAGCCCTCGGTCCACCAGCAGTGACGCCACCGACTCCACGAAGCCGGTTGGCCCGCACACGTAGCTCATCCCGGGCTCACCGAGCCGATCAATCACGCCGTCCAGCATCTGCATATCGACACGCCGCGCTCCGCCAGACCATCCCGGCGGCTGCTCGCGCGTCAGCGTCAGGCTCAGGTCGAACCGCTGGTCTTCGCCAGCCATCCGCTCCAGCTCATCGCGGTAGATCACCTCGTCCAGCGAGCGGCTGGAGTAGAGCAGGGCGGCCTCGACCGGCTCGCCTTCCCGCGCGGCGCGGCGCCGCAGCATCGACATCAGCGGCACGACGCCCGACCCGCCGCCAACCAGCAGCAGCGGTCCTCCCTGGTTCACCGTCCACGTGAACGGTCCACCGATCGGCCCGCGCAGCTCGAACTGATCGCCTTCCCGTACCACGTCATGAAAGTACGGTGAGACCTCGCCATCCTCGATCAGCTCAACAGTGATCTGGAGTTCGTCTGCGCCCTCCGGGGCCGAAGCTATCGAGTAAGAGCGTTGCGCCTGGTAGCCATCAGGTGCGGTCAGGCGGATATCGACGTGCTGGCCGGCCCGGAACCGTCCAAAGTCCGGGACGTCGAGGCCGAATGACTTCACCCGCGGCGTCTCGACCAGCACCCGCTTAACGGTCGCCACCTGCCACTCGACCATCTCAGGCCCTGCCGGATGCGGATCGCGCAGGACCGGCGGCAGCCTCAGTCACCGGCGTAGCGCTGCTCTTTCCACGGGTCGCCATACATGTGGTAGCCGTAAGCCTCCCAGAAGCCCGGCGCGTCCTCCTCCATGAACCGCAGCCCGCGCACCCACTTCGCCGACTTCCAGAAGTAGAGGTGCGGCACGAACAGGCGCACGGGCCCGCCGTGGCCGGGCTCAATCGGCTCACCGTCGTACTCGTAGGCGATCAGCGCCTTGCCGTCGAGGATGTCCTCGGTGGGCAGGTTCGTGGTGTAGCCGCCGTCCGAGTAGGCCATCACGTAGTCGCCTGGCGGCTCGGTGATGCCCGCTGACTCGAACAGGTCGTCGATCGTGACTCCCCGCCAGTCAGTGTCCTGCTTCGACCACTTGGTGACGCAGTGGATATCAACATGCATATCAGTTGCCGGGAGCGCCTGCAGCTGCTCCCAGTCCCACTTGCCGAGCGTCTCGCCGTCCGCCTCGATCGACATGTCCCACGTCGCCAGGTCAACGCGTGGCGTCGGACCGGCGCTGAGCACCGGGAAGCCGTCTTCGAGGTACTGGCCGGGCGGGATGGGCCGCGTCGGCTCAGGCCTCCTGTTGCCGAAGAATCCTCTGCTGAGCACGATTTCGGTTCCCCCTGTGTGCGCCGAACGCCAGAGCAGGCGGGAGCACATGTAGTGGTCGAACGGTATATTCATTCTCCGCCACGAATATCGGGAAAAACTGAACAGCGGAGACCAATCATGCTACTTGAAAACAGGGTCGCAATCGTCACAGGCGCCGGCAACGGCATCGGTCGCGCCATTGCCGAGCGGTTCGCGAAAGAAGGCGCAGCAGTGACGGTGGCCGAACTCGAAGAAGGACCGGGAAACGAGGTGGCGGAGTCGATACGCGCCGCCGGTGGCAGGGCGATCTTTCACCAGACGGACACATCAGACGCTGCGTCGGTGCAGAGTGCAGTCGAAGCAACGGTCGCCGAGTTCGGGACTGTGAATGTGCTCGTCAACAACGCCGCTGCGTTTGTGTTCGGTACCGTTGAGACGATCACGAACGAGGACTGGGAGCGCGTCTTCGGCGTCAACGTCATCGGCTACGCCAACACGGTGCGCGAGTGCCTGCCGGAGTTCAGAAAGAACGGCAGCGGAGCGATAGTCAACATCGCGTCAGTCTCTTCCTACATCGCTCAGCCCGAGTTCGTGCCCTACAACAGCTCCAAAGGCGCAGTGGCACAGCTCACGCGGTGTCTCGCGATGGACCTTGCGAAAGACAACATACGCGTCAACGCAGTCTGTCCCGGCGCGATCCGAACGAGGGCTACAGACCGCCACATCGAGTCGCTCGGGCTGGACCCGGAAGCGTCCTACGAGGAGTTCGGCAAGGACTCGCTGATGCAACGGATGGGACGGCCTGAGGAGATCGCCTCCGGCGTGCTGTTCCTGGCGTCTGACGAGGCCTCGTTCATGACCGGCGCGCATATCGTGATCGACGGCGGCGCGACCATCGACTGATCGCCGTGACAGGCGGTTCGACACACCGGAAC
>JANQEF010000283.1 GCA_028278465.1 Dehalococcoidia bacterium
GCCCGCACCTTCGCCAGGTCCTCCCACGCCATTCCCTGCTCCTCGATCGACCACCGGACCGTCTCCAGCGTGTCGCCGACCTGCCCTGCCACATCAAACTCACTCCGCACGGTCTCTCCGACAACGGCGGACGTGCTGCCTGCGATGTACGTCACGCTGCCGCCATCTACGCGCACGGAGCGGCAGTAGTTGTGGTCGACCTCGTAGCTGCGCCCGGAGCGCAGGTTGTTGCGGCCACTCGAAGCGTCCTGCACAGCCTCGCACTCGAGCATGAAAAGCCGGTCCGCCTCACCTACGCCGTCCACCGCAATGCCCGCCGAAGTCGGGATCGCCTGACTCATGAACGCGGCCCACTGCTCCGGCGGCTCGGCAAACTGCGCGTCGGGCAGCATGAAGTGCCGTGTCGCCACGACGTCCGCGGGGCTCATCCCGAACTCGCTCAGCGCGGCGCCAACCCTCTCCGTGATCGCGCCGATCTGCTCGCCCACGTTCGCTCCCGGTCCTATCAGGCCGCTAACCCACAGCTCACCTTCGCAAAACGACGCTATGGACGTGCTGCTCATCTCGTCCGGCTCGAAACGCTTGATGCGGTCGACGGCGCCCCTGATCGCCTCTAGCTCGATCGAGACCGCAGCGTTGTTCGGCAGGTGTGGCACCCTGATGGCGCTGAACGCCGGTCCCGGGTGATCGAATACAACGCCGTGTGTGTCCCTGATCTCTTCCTCGCCAGCGCCAGCCGGGTCGTCGATATACCAGGCCCGCGTGCGCACCACGTCGCTCGGAGCGATCCCGGCATCGCGCAGCATCGAAAGCGTCAACTGAAAGATGCGGTGAGTCTCAGACTCCAGCCCGCCGGGGCGGTCGGACACAAGGCCAGACGAGAAGACCCGGTCGCCGACTATCACCAGCTCTGGCGGACCGTCGGCCTGGCCTCCACCCTGCACCACGATTCGTTTCGACATCAAATCCCTTTCTTGCCGAACTGTCCTGGCCCAGCCTTGACCCGACTATCAACAGTGATCCGTGAACATCAGGTTGTTGGCGCCGGTCCGGCCTGCATCCACTCTCAGGATCCGTCTACAAACCGCCCGAAAACCACGGGTCAACTGCTACGATTGAACGCAACTGCGAACGCTCTCTCAAGTTGGCTGATCTTGGCAGACCCTGATCTCAGGAAAACACCGCTGTTCGACGCGCATGTCGCCGCCGGAGCCCGCATGGTCCCGTTCGGCGGCTGGAACATGCCGGTCCAGTATCCCGCCGGGATCATCGCCGAGACCCGTTCGGTGCGTGAGGGTTGCGGGCTCTTCGACGTCTCGCACATGGGCCGCATCGAGTTCACCGGCGCAGGCGCGGTCCCGTTCCTCGACACCGTTCTCAGCGCCCACGTCGCCGCCCTGAAGTCCGGCAGGTCAAAGTACCACATGATCTGCAACGAGCAAGGCGGAATCATAGACGACGCCATCGTGTACCGGCTCGACGAGGAAAAGTGTCTGCTGGTGGTCAACGCCGGTAACACAGAGGCCGACCTCGACTGGATCCGCCCGAGGGCTGAAGCGTTCGGTGGGGTCTCGATGGAAGTGGTGACCGACGAGGTTGGCATGATCGCCGTGCAAGGGCCGAAGGCAGTCGAAATCGTCGATTCGCTCTCCGGCGAGTCGGCCTCGGGGATTCGCCGGTTTCGCATCGGTGAGGTCGAAGTGGCGGGGATTCCGTGCCTCGCCGCCAGGACCGGCTACACGGGCGAAGACGGCTTCGAGCTGATGCCGCAGGCCGACCGGCTTGAAGAGCTGTGGAGCGCGCTGAAAGAGGCCGGATGTGACGAATGTGGGCTCGGCGCAAGAGACGTGCTGCGGCTGGAGGCCGGGCTGATGCTTCATGGCAACGACATGACGGTCGACAACAACCCGTACGAAGCCGGGCTAAAGTGGACCGTCAACCTCGACAAACCCGGCTACATCGCCGCCGACGCCCTCCGTGAAGTCGCCGCCAACGGAACCGAAAAAGTGATCGCAGGCTTCCGCATGACCGGCCGCGCCATCCCTCGCCACGGCATGACGATCCTCGAAGACGGCGCCGCGGTCGGTGAAGTTACCTCGGGCACGCACTCGCCGACGCTTGACGCTGATATTGGCATGGGCTACGTTCCGCGGCGGCTTGCCGGGCCGGGAACGGCCATTGAGATCGATGTACGAGGCCGCAGCGTGCCTGCGGAGATCGTCGAGCTTCCCTTCTACAAGCGCTCCTGACCTGCTCACCACGTGAAGTCGTGCCGGCGAAACCGGCGACGAGAACCCGAAATGAACCCAGAAGACCTGAAGTACTCGAAGGAACACGAGTGGGCGCGGGTCGAAGGCAACACCGTTGTCGTCGGCATCACGCAGTTCGCAGCGGAACAGCTCGGCGACGTCGTGTACGTCGACCTGCCTGAAGCCGGCGGCGAGATCGAGCAGTTCGCCAAGTTCGGCGAGATCGAGTCGGTCAAGACCGTTAGCGACCTGTTCTCGCCCGTAGGCGGCAAGATCGTCGAGGTTAACGACTCGGTGAAGGACAGTCCCGAAAAGGTCAATGAGGACACCTACGGCGATGGCTGGCTGCTCAAGATCGAGATCGCAGACGCCGCGCAGCTGGACGGCCTGATGGACGCCGCAGCCTACGAGTCGCACACCGCCGAGTAACGGAGGGTTGAATGGTTAACACCGTTGATCGTCCGTCCGGGCCCGCGAGCGGAGCAGGCAGTCCGCACCCTTACGTTCCCGCCACCGACGAAGACCGCGCCGCGATGCTGGCCGCGATCGGCGTCGGCTCTTTCGAGGAGCTGATACAGGACGTCCCGGCGCACCTGCGCTTCCCTGGGCTCAACATCGCCGAGAGCGCGCCTGAGCTTTCGCTGGCTGCCGATATCACTGCGATGGCAGCTCGCAACGTGACGCCCGGCGACTACGCCTGCTTCCTGGGCGCGGGCGCATACCGCCACTTCATACCGTCGACGGTCAACGCGGTCCTCCAGCGTGGCGAGTTCGTCACCGCCTACACGCCTTATCAGCCCGAGGCGGCGCAGGGTACTTTGCAGACCGGCTTCGAGTTCCAGTCGGCAATCTGCCAGATATTCGACATGGAGGTGGCGAACGCCGGCATGTACGACGGGCCGACCGCGTTCGCGGAGGCGGCGCTGATGGCCTGCCGGGTGACAAGGCGCAGCAAGGTAGCTGTCCTGGAGACGGCCGACTCAAGGCTCGTCGAGGTGCTGCGGTCCTACAGCGCGTACCAGGAGATAGAGATAGAGATCATCTCGCCGGACGCCGCGGTCTCGGACGATGTCGCCTGCATCGCCTTCCAGAGCCCAAATCTGTACGGCGTACTTGAGGACGTCGGGGGGCTCACGGGCCGCGCCCACGCGGCCGGCGCCCTGTCGATCGTCCACGCCAACCCGACAGCGCACGGCATCTTCCAGCCTCCCGGCAAGTACGGCGTCGATATCGTTACCGCTGAAGGCCAGCCGCTCGGCGTCCCGCTCTCCTTCGGTGGCGCCTACGTCGGCCTGTTCGCATGCCGCCAGGAGCACATCAGGCAGCTGCCCGGCCGCATCATCGGCCGCACGACAGACACCGAGGGTCGGACTGGCTACGCGCTGACGCTCCAGACACGTGAGCAGCACATACGCCGGGAGCGCGCCACCTCGAACATCAGCACCAGCACGCAGCTCATCGGCCTCATGGTCGCCGTGTATGTTGCGACGCTCGGCAAGCAGGGACTTCGTGACGTTGCCAACCTCTGCTACCAGAAAGCGCACTACGCCGCCGCAGAGATCGCGTCTGTCTCCGGATTCAGCCTGCCGGTCAAGGGCGATTTCTTCCACGAGTTCGCGGTCACCTGTCCACGGCCCGTTTCGGAGATCAACTCTGCCCTGCTGGAGAAAGGGATCATCGGCGGGTACGACATCAGCGACCGCATCCCGAACACGATGCTGCTCTGCGTCACC
>JANQEF010000129.1 GCA_028278465.1 Dehalococcoidia bacterium
GGCGGCGCCCATCCTGATGATCAGCGGAATCGTCTTCATCACGTCTGTGCCGACGAGCCCCACCGACTCGTTCACGGTCCTTCCGTTGCAGATCCTGAACTGGGTGCAGCAGCCGCAAGCGGACTTCCGTGCCATCGCAGCCGCCGGGATCCTGGCGCTGCTGATCATGCTGCTATCGATGAACGGCGTTGCGATATGGATCCGCAACCGCTTCCAGAACGTGCGCGAGGAGTAGGCCGCGACCGGCCTCAGGAACTGGCCTCACGCTGCAGCCGCTCGCGCAGCGCCCGCATAGATTCTTCGATGTTGTTGCGTGTCCATGCTCCCGCAACCGGCCCGGCCAATCTCATCAGCCCGCTCAGCTCGAGGCCCCACTCGTTCATGACCCGGCATCCGTCAGGCGTCTCTATGATGGTCGCCTTGCCGCTGATCTTGACCGAGCCGCCGTCACCGGTGTGAGCTATGACGCGAGGAGCGTCGAGCTCGCGGATGGTGAGCGTGACGTCCATCTTCTTGCCCTGCACGTTCATCACCTGGTCGAACTGCGAACCGACCTGCAGTGGGCCGGAGTCCAGGCGACGGACAGAGACGAGGTCCGGCACCCAGCTCGTGGCGTTTTCGAAGTCGGTGATGATCTCCCACACCCTTTCCGGCGGCGCGGACAGGTCGGTCACGACGGTGCCTGATGGCATGATTCGCTCCGAGTTCTTTATGGCGGTTTGGGTCAGCGATCAGCCGCTGACCGTCAGGCCTTCGATGACCTCATCGCCCGGGATGCGGGTTAGCACCTCCGGCGCGACCTTGATCTTGGTCGACCGGCTCCCGCCGCCGAGGATGATGTAGTCGCAGTCCATCAGTCCAGGGTCGATGTAGACGGGCATGTCGGCAGGCAGCGCCAGCGCGGTCACGCCACCGATCATCATCCCGGTCAGTTCGGCCGTCTCCTCCGCGTTGGCGAACGACACTCTTGCGTTGCCCATGAGCTGCTTCACACAGTGGTTCACATTCAGCCGGGCCGTGGCCCGCACGACCGATGCCGAGTAGCTCTTCGGCGGCTTCTTGGTAGCGACCACGATCGTGTTGGCGGACTGCTCAGGTGGGAAGCCGTACTTCTCACAGAACGCGGCAGTGTCTGCGAAATCTGGGTCGATCTCGATCACCTCGTACGGGATCCCGAACGACTCCAGCACCGATATCACCTTCGCCTCGATGGCGGCCGAGGCTGTGTCTGTGTCAGTCATCGCCACTCCTGCCGCGGCGTGCTTTCGCCCTGCTACTTCGCTGCCAACGAGTGTAAGGGTTGCGTGCGAAACCCGCTGAAGCGGCACGATCGCATGTCTTAACATGGGAATAGCCAACACGAGGGCCGTCGCAGCCCCGGCCGGCCTGAACCGGAAAACACATGAGCAAGACCTTCTGGATGGTGGTCGTCGACGAGGAGAACCTCGACATCACCCGCGAGCGCGGGTTCGAGGTGCTTGGCATCGACTCACGCAACCGCCGCAAGTCGGTGCGGATAACGCCAGAAGACCGCGTCCTCTTCTACGTCAACAACAAGAAGGGCTTCGCGGCGACCGCCACCGTCGAGTCCAGCCACTTCGAAGAGAAGACCCGCGTTTGGAAGCACCATGTCAAGGACGAGCTCTTTCCGAACCGGGTGAAGATCAAGCCTGATTTCGTTCTCGACCCCGACGACTACATCGACGCCCGTGAGATCGCTCCGACGCTGGAGTACGTGAAGAAGTGGCCGGCCGAGCACTGGCCGCTGGCTTTCTTCGGCATGCTGCACATCGTGCCGCAGCGCGACTTCAACCTGCTGGAGGACGAGATCCGCAAGGCGAGCGACGCGGCGGAGAAGCGCAGACCTGAGACGGCCGAGAAAGAGGTCACTTCGGCCGCGACGGCGAACCGCCGCAGGCAGAAGAAGGCGCAGGGAACTCGCCGGCGCAGGAGAGCGCGTTCACGCTCAACCGCGAAACAGTCTCGCTAGTGCCTGGCCGCTGCCAGCCGCTCCACCGGCACGTTGGATGTGTCGACCCATCCGGTCGGAGACTGCGACGATTTCATCGGATCCTTGTCGCCCGTGCCGAAATTGTCTGCGTAGAGCGTCGAGACGCGCTGAAGCTCGTCAGTCGGCAGCTCCTCGATATCCGGCGCCGCGACGTACTCGTCGAGCTGCTCAACGCTCGTGATCGTCGGCACGCAAGATGCCATGATCGGCGGCGCGAGGCAGAACTTGATGGCGATCTGGCCAACGGTGGCTGGCTTACCTGAAACCAGGAAGTCGATCTGCCTCAGCTTCTCGATCGACTGTCGCAGCCACTGCATCTTGCGATACGAACGGTGGTCGTCGGCGTCGAACGGCATCGAGTCGAGCTCGGTGTCCTTGGTGTAGGTGCCGTCGAGCATGCCCGAGGCGTGCGGCACGCGGCAGAAGACACCGACGTTGGCTTCGGCAGCCGCCTGGATGAACCGGTTCGCCGGGTCCTGCTCAAGGATCGAGTAGATGATCTGCGCAGGAGCCTTCCGCTCCCGCAGCGTGTACTCACCCTCTTCGATCCAGCCGATGTCGGGGCCGACGGCGACTCCCCAGTGCGTGATCTTTCCCTCCCGCTGCAGGTCTTCGAGCGCGGCGATCGTGTCGTCGCGCTGGATGGCCGATAGCCGGGAGTTGTGGAGCTGGTAGAGGTCGATGCGGTCGGTCGACAGCCGGGTCAGCGACTTTTCACACGCCGCTTTGACGAAGTCCGGGTCCCAGTTCTGCGGCCGCTCCCTGTGGTGTCCCTCCCGGGGCGCGTCCAGGTCGTAGCCGAACTTCGTGCCGATCACGATCTCGTCCCGCCGGTCGGCAAGCGCCTTCGCCAGGATCTCCTCGCCGTAGCCGGTGCCGTAGGTGTCTGCGGTGTCGAAGAACGTGATGCCGCGGTTGAACGCAGCCTGCAGCAGCGCGATCCCGTCAGATTCCGAAACCTCGCCCCACCAGTTCGTGCTGACG
>JANQEF010000034.1 GCA_028278465.1 Dehalococcoidia bacterium
AGGGTCTCGTCCTGCAGCGCCTTTTCGCGCGTTGCGGGAGCGAACCTGTGCGCCAGCTTGCGCCAGTGGTCCGCGTTCGGGTCGTCGGAACGCACGCGATCGGCCTGCGCGTGCTCGTTGCGCACCGTCTCGGCCCATTGTTCGATTGCAGACATCAGAAGTTCACCGTCTCCAGACTATATCGGCGCTATGGGACGGCGGCGAAACGCACGGCCTGATCTGTCTACCCCGTCGAGGCGTAAGCTGTAGCAGATGCTGAACACGTTCCATCCGGACTTCACAGCCGAATACGCGATCGAGATATTCGCCCCGCCGGACAAGGTTTGGGACTGGCTGAGCCGCGTTGAGATGTGGACCAGCTGGAGGCAGGATGTTTCGTCCGCCTACTGGGTGCGGGGCGAAGGCAGGAACGGCGTGCTGAAGTGGCGGCTGCGAAAGACGCTGGGCTTCACGGCGCAGGTCGCAGCGTGGGAGCACGAACGGAGCATGCGCTGGGACGCCGTCAGCTACGGCACGCACTTCATCCACGACCTCAAGATAGACGGCGACTACAAGAGCACCCGCGTGAGCCTCCAGGTTTCGGGCAAAGGCGGTCTTCTACGCTTCTTCCCGACGCGCGCCATCTTCGTGCACCAGCTCAACAGGTCGAACGAGATCTGGCTTGGCGCTCTCAAGACCAAGCTGGAAGCTGGCAAGGACGACTCGACATCGCCGCCGCCCGACCGCAAGAACCCGTTCGAGAACAACATCAGGTTCCCTTCGGAGCTTGGCCAGTTCGACCGCCGCTAACCCACTCGAATCCCCGGCTGCTGTAACCTTTGCCCCGGCTCGCCGCTGCATGCGAGCGATCACCTTCGACCGTTTCACCTTTGGCGTGAATCCGGTTCGCAACGGACTGAGGGCAGAGAATGATTCTTGGCGTGGCAGGACTTGTCGGCGGCGACTGGCGCAGTATCGACAGCGCGACGCTGCAGCGCGCTGCAGACCTCGACTTCAAGACGGTGCAGATACGGGCGGACGACCCGGCATCGGCGACCGATGACGACATAGCGCGGGTGGCCGGTCTCTACGAGGAGTTCGGCTTCCCGATGTCACAGTCGGTCGGCAACTACGGCGGCGGGCTGTGTTCGGACGACGAGAACAAGCGCGCTGCCGCCATCCAGTTCGTCGTGGACATGATCAAGTTCAGCGCGAAGCTGGGTTGCCCGAACACCTATTTTCGTCCCGGCAGCATGAACAGTTCAGGCCCGTGGCTCCCGCACCCCGAGAACCGTTCGGCAACGGTTTTCGACCGCTTGATCGACAGTGGCAAGCAGGTCTGCGCTGTGGCGGAGTCCGAGGGCGTTGACCTTGCCATCGAGGGTGGAGTTGTATCGCCGCTCTATTCGGCACAGCGAGTCCGTGACCTGATCGACGCCGTCGGCTCACCGCGGCTCAAGTTCAACATGGACCCTGTGAACTTCGTCGGTTCTATCGAGCAGGCGTACGGCAACACCGAACTGCTGAACGAGTTCTACGATCTTCTGCCGGACCGCATCCTCGGCGCGCACGCCAAGGACTTCACACTGGTCGAAGGCCTGCTGCCGGTATTCGAGGAGTCGATCATCGGCCAGCCGGAGAGCATGCTCGACCAGGCGACGTTCCTGCGCGGCATGCAGCGCGTCTGCCCCGACGCCCACATACTTATCGAGCACCTGCCGGACGACAAGGTCCCGCTCGCTGCGGAGGGCTTGAAGCGAGAGGCCCAGCAGGCCGGGATCACCTGGGACTGAAGCCGCACGGCGGCGTAATACCCGAACACACAGCAGATGGAGTTAATGAATGCCGGTTGACTTGAGCGGAAAACGGATGATCGTGACTGGAGCGGCGACCGGAATAGGTCGCGCAGTCGCGCTACGTTCGGCAGTCTACGGGGCGAAGGTATCGCTGTTCGATGTGAACGACGGCGATGGCCAGGAGACGGTCAACGACATCGCCGAATCCGGAGGCGAGGCCCGTTACTGGCATGTCGATGTGCAGGACGGCGACGCGGTCTCCAGCGCCGTGTCAGAGTCAAGCGAGTGGATGGGCGGCGTCGACATCCTCGTCCACCTGGCCGGCGTGCTGCAGGGAGCGGCGGTCGAGCTTGACGAGTTCCCCGAGGAGACGTGGGACACCGTTCTCGACGTCAACCTGCGCGGCACTTTCCTGGTTGCGAAGCACGTAGCGGCCATCATGAAGCCGCAGCGCAGCGGCACCATCATCCTCGCCGCTTCAGGTGCGGGCGTGCTCGGCGGCTCATCTTCGTTCGCCTACGGGTCGTCCAAGGGCGGCGTCCACGGGCTGACTATGGTGATGCAGCAGTCGCTCGAAAAGCATGGGATCAGGGTCAACGACGTGCTGCCGGGCTCGGTCAAGACGCCGCTGAAGGTGGCGCAGGTTAAGTCGATGTACGACGCGACCGGAGACAAAGAGACGTTCGAGCAGACCATGGATTCGCTGGCCTCGCCTGACGACGTGGCGAAGGTGGTCGTCTTCATGGCTTCGGACGAAGCGCGGGTGCTGCGCGGCAGCGTGCGTACAGCGTAAGGCGCGAGCGAATGACTCTGAAGGACAGGATCGGCTTTGATGCCGGCGGCACGCGTCTCGAAGACGCGCTCGAATGGGCTGTCGAGAACCATTTCTACTTCCTGGACTTCAACGCCGACTCCGGTCCGAACCACATGGAAAGCTGGAGCCGCGACCGGATCAAGGCGGTGCGGGAGACTTGCGAGAGGAACGGCATATCGATCGGCCTGCATACGCTTTCCGCTGTGAACATCGCCGAGACATCGCCGTATGTCTCAAGGGCGGTCGACGAGTACCTGAGGGCGAGCATCGACCTTGCGAACTCGCTTGGCTGCCAGTGGACAGTTGTTCACGCCGGATACCACTTCTCCGGCGACGTCGAGGCGCGGACGAGCGCTTCGCTTGACCGGCTGCAGCGGACCGCACGCTATGCGAACGACACCGGCGCTCGCATCCTGCTGGAGAACCTGAACTTCGAGCCGGACCATGCCGAGGTCCACTACATGGCCCACACTGTCGAGGAGTGCAGGCTTTACTTCGATGCGATCCCTGCCGACCGTCTCGGCTGGGCCTTCACCGCCAACCACTCGCATCTTGTCCCTGAGGGCGTGAGCGGCTTCTTCGATGCGTTCGGCATTGAGCGGGTCGGCGAAGTGAGGCTTGCGGACAACACCGGCGATTACGAGGTCCATATGGTCCCGGGCGAGGGCACGCTGGACTTTGGCTCGATGTTCAGGAGCCTGGAGTCTGCGGGTTACACGGGTCACTACAGCATGGCGTACGGCAGCCCGGAGCAGAAGATCGCGTCCCGTGACTGGCTGGTCGAGCAGGCAGGTTAGCGAGGACTCAGGTGGTGGTGTGAGGCAGCGCGACACTGTCAGGCTTGGGCTGACACATAGATACACCGCCTGCGCGCCATCGTTTAGCCTTCGTACGACGTCGACAACGGCTCGCTGACTGTCCAACCGCTCAGGTTCCGCCACGTGGAACTACCTGCACCGGGCGTGTGCTCCGGCTGTATCTTTGATCGAGACCAATTTCGATACTCACTCCTTCTGTCGCCTCGAAACAGCCTGATGACCTACAAGCTCGCTGAAAACCACGAGGAGCTACCGCCCTTCCCGCATCTCGCCATTGGAGTCATGGGCTCCGCCGGAGGCGAGGTGAACGACGAGATCCGGCAGACCGTATACCGACTTGGCCGGGAGATCGGAAAGCGTGGCTACGTGCTGGTGACGGGCGTCGCTCCCGGCCTTCCGCACGACTCCGTACTTGGCGCCAAGTCCGAGGGCGGACTCGTCATCGGGATCTCGCCTGCCCTGAACCTGAAGGAGCATGTGCAGCGGTATAAATCGCCGACCCGCGGCTACGACCTGATCGTCTACACGGGCTCAGGGCTGATGGGGCGAGAGATCGAGAACATCCGCAGCTGCGACGTCGTGATCATCGCTGGCGGCCGCTCCGGCACGCTTGGTGAGTTCGCCATCGCCTACGACGAGGCGAAGCTGATCGGCGTGCTGACCGGCACCGGCGGCATCGCTGACCACATCGACGAGCTGCTGGGCGTGATGAACAAGGAGACTGGCGCCACGATCGTCTCCGACCCACACCCGGTTCACCTGATCGACCGTCTGGAGCGTGCCTACAGGGAGAACATCCTGCCGAAGCACGAGGCCCTGATGGAGGGCCACGACCCCGATGGCGCGCTCGAGGGCAACCGCCCGCCGGAGTGAGGCTGCGCGTTGCCCGCCGATGTCCAGCCGGGGCCGCAGCAGCGAAAAGAAGCCCGCTTCGCTATTCGAACAGCGGGTTTGTGCCGCCAAAGGCGTCGATGGCCGTTCCTGTGACCGCTGAGCTGGCGTCGCTGGCCAGGAACACCGCTACCTGTGCTATCTCATCCGGGTCCATCAGCTTCGGGTTGTCCGCACGGCCCGCGGTGTTGAAGGCGTCACGATAGCCCTCGGTGTCCACACCACCGGGGCAGATGGCGTTCACATCGATGCCGTGCTGCTTCACCTCGGCCGCAAGCGATTCGGTGAAGCTGATGAGGCCGGACTTGGTGATGCGGTAGGCGCTGCGACCGGCGCCGCCCTTCCGTCCGCCGATCGACGAGATGTTGATGATCTTGCCGTAGCCGCGGTCGATCATCCCGGGCAACAGTGCCTTCGTGATCAGGAACGCACCCGTCAGGTTCACGTTCAGCACGTCTCGGAACAGCTGCGGATCGAACTCCGAAACCGGGATGCGCGGGTGGATGATGGCGGCGTTGTTGACGAGGATGTCGACGCCGCCGAACGTCGAGATGGCGGCCTCCGCGACGCCGTTGATCTCTGATTCGACGCCAATGTCAGCGGGCGCAGCCAGCGCGCTGACGCCATGTGTCTCGGCTTCGGCCGCCAGCAAGCGCAGCCTGTCTTCGCTTCGGGCCGTAACGACGATGTCTGCGCCTTCACGAGCGAATGCCAGCGCAATGGCTCGGCCGATGCCCTGCGAAGCGCCGGTCACCAGCGCCGTACGGCCGTTAAGGCGTTTATCAGGCAAGTGCCGGCCTCTCCCCTGCTACCGCTGTACCCGGCCTGAAACATCGCCGCCTGCCACCGCCATCACCTCGCTCACCGACACCAGGTTGAAGTCGCCGTGGAACGTGTGCGCCATCGCTGACGACGCCACTGCGAAGTCCAGGACCTGCTGCGAAGACCAGCCATCCTGCAGGTTGCCGTAGATGATTCCAGCCGAGAAGGCGTCGCCGCCGCCGACACGGTCAACGATGCGTACGGCGTACTTGCGGCCCATCAGGATCTCGCCGCCGTCGTAGTAGATGGCGCTCCAGTCGTTGTCGTCCGCCGACTGGCTCTCCCGCAGCGTGATGCCGACCTTCTCGAACCCGAACTGGTCCACCAGCTCCTGCACCACCGGCCTGTACGCCTCGGCGTCGATCTCGCCGGTCGTCACGTCGACGCCCTCGGCCGATACGCCGAGGCACTTCTCTGCGTCCTCTTCGTTGCCGATCGACACAACGACGTACTTCATCATCGGCTTCATCGTCGCCTGCGCCTTTTCGGGCAACCAGAGATTCTTGCGGTAGTTCATGTCAGCGCTGACGGTGAGGCCAAGCTGGGCCGCCGCCGCTGCCGCTTCCTCACAGGCTGCCGCTGCGGTGTCCGAGATGGCAGGCGTGATGCCGGTGAAGTGGAACCAGTCCTTGCCGCGGAACACCTTCTCCCAGTCCACAGTTCCGGGCTTCAGCTCGGCGATGGCGGCGCCGGCGCGGTCGTAGACCACTTTGGAGGCGCGCATTGCTGCGCCTGATTCGAGGAAGTAGATGCCGAGACGGTCGCCCTGGCGCAGGATCTCGGAGGTGTCGACGCCGAACTGCCGCACGTAGTTGATGCAGGCCTGGCCGATGTCGTTGTCAGGTATCGCCGTCACAAACGTGGCATCGATGCCGAAGTGGGCGAGCGAAACGGCTACGTTGCACTCTCCGCCGCCGTACGTGACCTCGAACTCACGCGCCTGCGTGAAGCGCTCGCGGCGCTGCGTCGCCAGCCGCAGCATGATCTCGCCGAATGTGACCACTTTTGGCATCTTGTTCTCCAGGAATCTGTTAGCTGACTGAAGGGTTGGCCTCGGAGGCTGAAAACGCAACCGCCGGGCAGGCTGCGATTCTAGCCGCCTTTGAGGGTCTTTATGAGGGCAACGACATCCCGGCTGCGCTGCTCAAGCGTCGCCCAGTCGGAGTTCTTGACCACGTCTGCGCTGGCGAGCTTCGAGCCCATCCCGACCGCCACGACTCCAGCCTCGAACCACGGCCGTAGCGACTCCCCGGTGACGTCGACGCCGCCGGTCGGCATGATCAAGGACCACGGCATCGGCGCCAGCACGTCTTTCACGAACTGCGGCCCGCCGACTGCGCTGCCAGGGAAGATCTTGACGATGTCTGCGCCCATCTCCTCGGCGTAGGAGATCTCGCTGGCGGTGCCGCAGCCGGGTACGTAGGCGACCTTGCGGCGGTTGCAGACCTTCGCGACGTCCGGGTTGGTGACCGGACCGACGATGAAGCTGGCGCCGGCAGAGATGTACATCGAGGCGGTCCCGGCGTCGAGTACCGAGCCTGCGCCCAGAATCGCGTCTGGCAGTTCGTCCTGGCAGAAGCGGTGCAGCGCCGAGAAGACCTCCCAGGCATGATCGCCCCTGTTTGTAAACTCGAGGACAGTGATGCCGCCTGCGACGCAGGCCTTTGCGATGCCTTTCGCCTTTTCCAGGTCGCCGTTGTAGAAGACCGGCACGATGCCGGTTTCATGGATGGCGTTCAGCACGTCGAGCTTGGAGTGTGATGGCAAGGCTCAGGTCTCCGGCAGGTTGAGTTGTTTACGAGCAGCGAGGGCCGCGGACGGGCCACGGACGCCAAGTTTAGCGCGCAGGCCGAGCATGTGGAGTCGGATTGAAGAACCATCCCGCTCTCGGCCCAAAGAGGATTCGCCCATCGCGGTCGTTCGCGGAGCGGCGGCATCTGTGGCGCGCAGTTTCCTGATCACTCTCAAGACCTTTACCATCTCCAACGAGACGGCTATTGATCGGCAGACACGCCGGCCCCGAACCGGAGCGGCAAGCGTCCGGTGAAGCTCGATCGGACAGGGAGACGCATGGAATACGTTCAGTTTGGCCGCACCGGCGTGAACATCAGCCCGCTGGTGCTGGGCTGCATGATGTTCGGCGGCCGGACCTCGCTGGAGGATTCCTGCACGATCATCGACCGCGCTATTGACGCCGGCATCAACATCCTCGACACGGCGAACGTCTACAACGGCGGCCGGAGCGAAGAGGTTGTCGGCGAGGCGTTGAAGCGGAACGGCAAACGCAATTCGGTGCTCGTGGCGACGAAGGTCAACGGGCGCATGTCAGACGACCCGAACGCGCTGGGCAACTCACGGCTGCACATCATCGAGCAGTGCGAGGCGAGCCTGCGCCGATTGCAGATCGACCACATCGACCTGTACCAGTTCCACAGGCCGTCACGGCACATCGCCGTTGACGAGTCATTGCGGGCGATGGACGATCTCGTGCGAGCCGGGAAGGTGCGATACATCGGCACCTCGAACTTCGGGTCGTGGCAGTTCGTGGAGTCGCTGTGGGCGGCGAAGGAGTTTGGCCTGCACCGGTTCGTTTCCGACCAGTCGCCGTACAACATGGCGGACCGGCGCATCGAACGGGAGCACCTGCCTATGTGCCAGACAT
>JANQEF010000041.1 GCA_028278465.1 Dehalococcoidia bacterium
CGAGGCCGAGCAGATGGCGATCGAACCCGAACTGGTGTCGCCGACCATCCACGGAATCGCCGCGGAAGACGAGCCGGAGATCGTTACGGACACCGAAACTCCGCCCTGGGAGGCGGCCGAAGAGGCCGCAGGCGACTCCACGAACCCGATGGAGCAGTCTCTCACGCTGCGAGAGCTGCCCGGCGGCAGCACGGACGCCGCCAACGCAGGACCGGCGCCCGAGATCGTGTCGACCGCCGTGCTGAGCAAGGCGGCATCGCAGTTCAAGTGGCCGATACCGCGGCTCGATCGGCTGCAGAAGGCTCCGCAGGGCGGTGTGACGCGCTCGGAGATCGACGAACGCAGCGCGCTGATCGAGAACAGCCTCGCAGACTACGGGATCGATGTGACGGTCGACCAGGTGTTCACCGGCCCGACCGTGACAATGTACGGGCTGAAGCCCGGCTGGAGAGGCGGAAAGGACGAGCAGGCGGCGGGCAGGCGCGTGCAGGTGGACATGATCCTGCGGCGCGAGAAGGACCTGGCGCTGGCGCTCGCCTCGCCGAACATCCGGCTCGAGCCGGTCGTGCCCGGCGAATCTGTCGTCGGCATTGAGGTGCCGAACTCGCGGCCAACGCCGGTCACGCTCCGCTCCGTCATGGAGACCGACGAGTGGAAGAAGTTCGAGGCAAAGGCGCAGCTTCCTGTGCCGCTCGGGCTTGGCAGCGGCGGACAGGCTGTCTTCGCAGACCTCGCCCGGATGCCGCACACGCTGATCGCCGGCTCTACCGGCTCCGGCAAGAGCGTCTGCATGAACGCCATCATCACCGGGTTGTTGATGAGCCGCACGCCGGCCGAGACGCGCATGGTGATGATCGATCCGAAGCGAGTCGAACTCACGCCATACGCCGGAATTCCACATCTGTACGCGCCGGTCGTCGTCGAGACGGACCATGCTGTCGCCACGCTCAAGGCGCTCATCGCCGAGATGACGGGCCGCTTCAGGGTGCTGGAGAAGGCAGGCGTCAAGAACATCGTCTCCTTCAACGAGCGGTCGTCAGAGAAGATGCCGTATCTCGTCATACTGGTGGACGAGTTGGCCGACCTGATGCTGCAGGCTGCGAACGAGATCGAGAGGCTGCTGGTGCGGCTGGCGCAGCTTGGCCGCGCGACCGGCGTTCACCTCGTCGTGGCGACGCAGCGGCCGTCCGTGGACGTCGTCACCGGCCTCATCAAGGCGAACTTCCCGAGCAGGATCAGCTTCGCAGTCATGTCCCAGATCGACTCGCGCACCGTCCTCGACTCTCCGGGCGGCGAGAAGCTGCTCGGCCGCGGCGACATGCTCTACCTGCCGATAGACAAGGCCAAGCCCGAGCGCGTGCAGGGCGCGTTCCTGTCGGACTCCGAAATCGAGTCGACCGTCAGGACGTGGAAAGCGGTGAACGGTCCGACTCTGCCTGAGCTCGAAGTAGAGATGGAGGACGAGGCGGTGGTTGACGGCGAGATCGACGCCGACTCGGACAGCGACCTGATCGATGCGGCCCGCAACCTTGCACGCTCCCGGAAGACGCTCTCGATCTCCTGGCTGCAGCGGAAGCTGCGCATCGGCTACCCGCGAGCGGCACGCCTGATGGACGAGCTCGAGGACCTCGGAGTGGTGGGACCGGGAGATTCGAGCAAGCCGCGGCAGGTTCTCGGGGCGTAAGAACCCGTAAACAGGTCGTTCGTACCGCCCCTCTTAATCGTCGAGCAACTACTATTTGCCACTCTCTTAGTGTCAACATCCAGTTTCGGCTTTGACTTCGGCCATACAATGGTGACAGCCTGCGCCCTCACCGTCCGCAGTTGGCCTGGAACATGGCTAATCGCAGCGGTCACGGCATCCGGCCATCCCCATGAGCAACCTCACTCCAATACAACCTGACGAGTTCGGTAGCTCAGCGGGCGAACTGCGCGAGCAGTCGCCGCTCGACCTTGAAGGGCTGCGTTCCGACTGCATCGCGTGCGGCGGCGACCTAACGAAGTCGGCCGTTTACCGGCGGCTGCGCATATGCCCGCGCTGCAGGTATCACTACTCGATCTCAGCCCGCAGGCAGATCGCCGCGCTTGCAGATGAGGGGACGTTCAACGAGTCGAGCACCTGGATCCAGTCACTAGACCCGCTTGAGTTCTCGCCACGCGCCTCGTACAGGGTGCGGCTGCTGCAGGACCAGACGCGCACCGGCCTGACCGAGGCGGCCGTGACAGGAACCTGCAGCATCGGCGGCACCGAATCGGTCGTGATCGTGCTCGACTTCGGGTTCCTCGGCGGCTCGATGGGCCTCGTGGTCGGCGAGAAGGTGGCGCTAGCGCTGGAGATGGCGGCCCGCAAGAAGCTGCCGGCCGTTGTGGTAGTCACGAGCGGCGGAGCGCGCATCCAGGAAGGCGTGCTGTCGCTGATGCAGATGGCGAAGACCGTTATCGCCGTGAACGCTCTCCACAAGAAGGGCATGCCGCTCATCGCGGTGCTTGGCAACCCGTCAACAGGCCAGGTGCTTGGCAGCTTCGCCTCGCTGGCTGACGTGATGCTCGCCGAGCCGGGCGCGCACATCGGCTTTGCTCCGTTCCGCGAGATCCAGGAGGCGGAGGAGCAGCGGATTGAGAATGACCAGTACTCGTCTGAGACCTACTTCCACGCCGGACTGATCGACCGCGTCGTAGATCGCGAGACTCTGAAACACGAGCTGGCGTCGCTGCTGGACCTGCTATCGCCGGAGTTCAAGCTGGCGGCGTCCCGGCGCTCGAAGCCTGCCAGTCCCGAGCTGACGCCGAGAGAGCCGTGGGAGATGGTGCAGCTTGCCAGGCGGCCGGACAGACCGCGCGCCCGCTTCTATATCGAGAACATCTTCAACAACTTCGTCGAGTTGCACGGCGACCGCGTCTCCGGACAGGACCCGTCGGTCATCATCGGCATCGCCCGGCTGGCCGGCGAATCGGTAGTAGTGATCGGCCAGCAGAAGTCGGCCGAGACCAGCAAGAACGATCATGGTGGCATCCGCGGCGACCTGCTCCCCGAAGGGTTCAGGCAGGCGACCCGCGCGCTGAGATTTGCAGAGCGGTTCAGGCTGCCGGTCATCACCATCGTCGACACCGCAGGCCCGCGGCTCGGCCTCGAGCAGGAGCACCGCGGCCTTGCGATCTCGATGGCGAACATGATCGACACGATGTCGTCCGTCGAGGTGCCAACGATATCGGTGCTGATCGGTGAAGGCGGATCAGAGGCTGCGCTTGCCTTCAGTGTGGCCGACCGTGTGCTGATGCTGCAGAACTCGATCTACACGCCGATCTCGCCCGAGCAAGGAGCGCGCACCGAGCTGCGGGACAGCGAGAGGGCGAGCGAGATCGCCCGTGCGCTCAAGCTGACGTCTGCTGACTGCCTCCGCATGGGCATCGTCGACGACGTGATCGCCGAGCCTGCGGAGGGCGCTCACGCTTCTCCGGACGAGGCGGCGAGGCTGCTGAAGCGCAGCCTGATGCGGGAGCTGATCGAGATCCGCAACACGCACCGCCGAACGCTGGTGCGCCGCAGGCAGAAGAAGTTCCGCAACTTCGGCGAGTACGGCAGCCGGATCAGACAGGCGGTTCGGGGCGAGCTCTCTTCGTGGCGGGCAGCTCTGACGGCAGGTGTGCGCGTCCTGCGCAGGCGCGGCGGCGAAGAGGCCGATGAAGAGCCTGCGGCCGAGCCCAACGAAGAACCGACGGTGCCGACCGATCGCACGGACAGCTGATCCGGCGGGCTTCGCCTAAAGAACGAAGCGCTCGATCGCCTGTGCCACACCGTTCTCGTCGATCGTCCCGGTGACGTGAGCAGCCGCTCCACGGATGTCCTCCGGCGCATGTCCCATAGCCACCGGCAGCCCGATCGCGTCGAAGAGCTGCAGGTCGTTCAGCCCATCGCCTATCGCCATCGTCCTGTCCGGGTCGACGCCGACGAGTTCGCAGAAATGTTGCGCGCCGTAGCCTTTGTGCGCTTCGGGGTGCATGTAGTCGACGTACCACCTGCCGCTGGAGCCGCGTGACCCGACCGCGAAGACGCCATCGTCCGAGCTTTCGGCCGTCAGTCGCTCCACCTCGGCGCGGTCCACTGCGTCGCGGGTGATGATCGTCACCCGCCAGTCTGTGAACTCATCGATCGACCGCACGAGCCGCCCGGAATCGATGCCAAAGTAACGCAACCCGTCCCGCTGAAGCCTCTCGACGACCTGGCGCGCCCGCCCAGGGTCGATCGGCAGGTCCGAAATCGTCCTGCCCGTAGCCGGGTCGGTAAGCCGGGCGCCGTTGTCGCCGATCTGCGGCGTCTCCAGCCCCAGCAGCCGCGCATAGTGGCCGGTCTCCTCTGCGGTTCTGCCGGACGCTATACCGACGGGGATCTTCTGAGCCGCGGCGCGCACTGCGGCGGCATTTCGCTCCGAGACGTTGTCTGAGGCGTCCACCAGCGTCCCATCGAGGTCGATCAGCAACGCTTCGGGCTGTTCGTATCGCTCGCTCAGTCCTGCAACTCCACGACGTTCAGGGGCTTCTCACCGTTCAGCACCCGCCGTGCGTTCTCGAACGAGAACACCAGCGCCCTGTCGACCCGCTCCTGCGTGGAGCCAGCAAGGTGCGGCGTGACGACCACGTTCTCCATGTGCAGCAGCGGGTTGTCGAGCGGCGTCGGCTCCTCCTCGAACACATCGATGCCCGCCGCAGCAATCTGGCCGTCCTGCAGAGCGCGAATCAGCGCCGCCTCGTCCTGCACAGGCCCGCGACAGGTGTTCACGAACACTGCGTTGTCCTTCATCGCCGCAAACTCGCGCGTCGAGAACATCTTCGTCGTGCGCGAGTTCAGTGGAACGTGAACAGTGATGATGTCGCTGCGCTCCAGCAACTCATCGAACGAGACCCGCTGAGCGTTCAGCGACCGTTCGTAGTCAGAATCGAAGTCTCGGATGTCGTGATAGAGCGTCGTGGTCTCGAAACCGGTCAGCCGTTTCGCCACTCTGGAGCCGATGTTCCCTAGACCGACGATCCCGACCGTACGCTCCGACAGCTCGTACAGGGTGCCGTGCTCTCCACCCTTGGCGTGGTCCTGCCAATCTCCGTCCTTAACGCCCGCGATGCCCTGCTCGAGCCGTTTGTAGACCATCAGCATCAGGGAGATGGCGTGTTCGGCGACCGAGTTGGCGATTGCCGGCGAGTTGTTGCAGACCTCGACGCCCATCTCGCGTATAGCCGCCACGTCGAGCGTGTTGAAGCCGGCACTCATCAGTTGCAGCAGCTTGAGCTTCGGCATCTTCGCTATGTCGTCCTCGGTCCACAGGAGCCCGTTCGTGATGAGCGCCTCGGCGTCCCTGAGCTCTTCCTGGCGCTGAGCGGCCGGAGCCTCGGGGTTGACGTAGCCGACATCGAGGTCTGACGGCGCCAGCTCAACGGCGCGTTTCGTGCGGGCCCCAGAGGGCTCGCCAAAGTAGATCACCCTGTGTCCCATCTCTTGTCTCCGATCAGGCGGTTTGCGGTTCAAGGTTCAGGCCGGTTCTATACCGGCGTCGGGCAGCCGCAATATACCTCGCCGCGCCCGTTATCGCAGAATTGACGAACCTATCAGGCGAGCCTAAAGTGGTCGCAGGGGAGCCTGATACGAGGCTGAGAGGGTGGCCAGACCACCGACCCTGGAACCTGATCTGGGTAATGCCAGCGTAGGGAATCATCTCGCTTTCCAGTTGCGCTGCCACCACAGACCGGGCAGCGCTTTTTGTTTGCTGGAGTTGCGAGATGGTCCGAAAGGCGGAACGCCATGGCCGATGAGCTGGTGATCGCAGGCAAGTCCTTCACTTCGCGGCTGATGACCGGGACGGGCAAGCACAGGTCGAGCGGCGACCTAGCCGCATCGGTCGAGTCGTCCGGCACGCAGATCATCACCGTGGCGATCGGGCGGCTGAACCTGGACGACCTGAACGAGAAGACGCTCCTCGATGAGATCGACTGGGACAACTTCCAGATACTGCCCAACACTGCAGGGAGCAAGGACGCCGACCAGGCCGTCTGGACAGCGAAGCTCGCTCGCGAGGTGACCGGGTCTGACTGGATCAAGCTCGAAGTAATCCCTGACCCGAAGTTCCTGCTGCCCGACCCTGTCGGTACCTTCGAGGCGGCGAAAACGCTGATCGCAGAGGGCTTCAACGTTCTGCCGTACATTCACGCCGATCCGGTGCTGGCGGCGCGCCTCGAAGACATCGGCTGTGTGACGGTAATGCCGCTCGGCTCGCCGATAGGCTCCGGCCGCGGAGTGCTGACGACGGAGGAGATCCAGATCATCATCGAGCAGTCGAGCGTGCCGGTAGTGGTGGACGCAGGTCTCGGTGTACCGTCCGACGCAGCGCATGTGATGGAGCTCGGCGCCGATGCGGTGCTGGTGAACACGGCGATAGCGCAGGCCAAAAACCCGGGCCTGATGGGTGAGGCTTTCAAGCTGGGCGTGGAGGCGGGGCGCAAGGCCTACCTGGCAGGACGCATCCCTCCGCGAGATACGGCGGTGGCCAGCAGCCCGACTGAGGGTGTGCCGATGGCCGCCAGCTAGACAGATCTCCTCGTGGCATCCCTCCCGGAACGTATCCTCTGCCTGGTGACCGATCTCGAACGAGCAGGCAGTGAGAAGGCGCTCGTTGACACCGTGCGGGATGCGGTGCGGGGCGGCGTGAACATGGTGCAGGTCCGCGCTCACGAGTTGAGTATCGACGCGCTTGAGGCCCTCACTGACAGGATCCTCGGCGTGGCCGGTGATGAGGTGGTCACGGTGGTAAACGGCTCGCCGGAGGTCGCGATCCGGTCTATGGCAGATGGAGCGCACTTCCGCGAAGCCGAGCGTACCGACCGCTTACAGATCCCACCGCAACTTGTCGTAGGCCAGTCGGCACACAGCGTTTCGGCAGCACAGGCATCTGTGGAAGCTGGCGCAGACTATGTCATAGTCGGAACCGTGTTCCCCTCCGCTTCACACCCCGGAGGTGCGGTTGGCGGCCTCGAACTGGTGAGAGAGGTCGCACGCAACGTAAGTTTGCCAGTGATCGGAATCGGCGGGATCACTGCGGAAAACGCCGGACAGGTGGTTGAGGCCGGAGCGTCTGGTGTTGCGGTGATCGGTGCGATAATCGAGGCGCAGCAGCCGTTCGAGGCGGCGAGAACGCTTGCAGACGCGATAGGACTGCCTGGTAAACGATGATCAAGGTGCGGATCAACGGCAAAGACTCCGAGCTGACGCCCGACCAGACGGTGCAGCAGTACCTTGAGTCGAAAGGGCTCGCGGAACGCTCGCTCGCGGTGGCGGTGAACGGCACCGTGCTGCGACGAGAAGAGTTCGCAGACACCCGCCTCTCGGACGGTGACAGCGTAGAGATAGTGCGTCCTGTAGGGGGCGGCTAGATCCCGGCCACCGAACAGCAC
The DNA here is from genome assembly GCA_028278465.1 of Dehalococcoidia bacterium. Lineage (GTDB taxonomy): Bacteria > Chloroflexota > Dehalococcoidia > Lucifugimonadales > Lucifugimonadaceae > JAJCYX01. The sequence goes on from JANQEF010000041.1 coordinate 7,438, forward strand.
GGGCGCTCCGACGAGACTGCCGTGGCGGGTCTCGACTACCGGGTGCTGGCCGCTGCGGCCGGTGGTGCTGCGCTCTTCCTGGCAGCTCTCGATTTCTCGATCAACGTTTCGTTGCCGGTGTTCAGAGAGTCGCTGGGCGAAACCCTGATCACCGTCCAGTGGATCATCATCATCTACCACGCCGCGCGCAGCGGCACTGGCTTCATCGCCGGGCGCCTTGCAGACACTATCGGCCTGCAACGGGTGCTTCTCGCAGGGACGGTGCTGTACACCGTATCGGTCGCCATCATCTCGCTGCAGGGCTCGCTGGCGCCGATA
>JANQEF010000059.1 GCA_028278465.1 Dehalococcoidia bacterium
AGAGTTCGAGATACCGCGCGCAGTCCTTGTCGGCGACACCACTGACAACGAACTCGTGCGCGCCCAGACGATCCTCAGGAACGAGGGCGTCAACCCCGAAGTGGTGATGGAGTTCACGGTCGGCGGCGACGGCATGTTCTGCGGGATCGTCGAGGCGAGGACGCTGCTATCCCGCATCCTTCCCGAGACCGGCCGCGAGGTCTGGGCGCTGGAAGAGGGCGCCGAAGTGTCGCGCGGCGAGGTGGCGCTGCGGATTCGGGCGCCGTACGCGTCGTTCGGGCTGTACGAGACCGCCGTGTGCGGGATGCTCGCCTCCTCGACGGGCTGGGCCACTGCGGCCAAGGAGTGCGTAGACGCTGCGCAGGGAATTCCGGTTATCTCATACGGAGCGCGGCATGTTCACCCTTCGGTAGTGGGCGTGATGGACTACTCGGCCGTTGTCGGCAAGTGCGTCGCCAACTCGTCGCTAATCGGGTCGCGCCTGACAGGTCTCACGCCGTCTGGGACGATGCCACACGCGCTGGTGCTGCTTATCGGCGACACGGTCAGGACGGTCCTCGCTTTCGACCGGCACATGCCGCCGGAGGTGCCGCGCGTGGCGCTGGTGGACACGTTCAAGGACGAGGCGGAGGACGCGATGGCGGTGGCGAAGGCGCTGCGAGAGAGGCTGCGGGGCATCAGGCTCGACACTCCGTCGCAGCGTGGCGGTGTTACGCCTGCGCTGGTGCACGAGGTTCGTGCGAGACTGGACCAGGCCGGCTACAACCATGTCGATATATATGTGAGCGGCGGCATCACGCCTGAGCGGATCGACGAGTTCGTGTCTGCCGAGGCGCCTGTGAGCGTGTTCGCTGTCGGCTACTACATCTCCAGCGCACGCCCGGTACCGTTCACCGCTGATCTGAAGGAGATCGAGGGCCGACCGGTGGCGAAGCGGGGCAGGATTCCAGGGATCACGGTGAACCCGAGGCTGGCCCGGATACTGTAGGGCTGCGGAGGCCGGGTCGGGCGAAGCGCTAATCCGGTCCTTCGTATTGCAACAGCACCGCTTCGTTTGCGCCCTCCGGGACCTTCGCCCAGTCGGCGATCTCCTCTCCCACGACCCAGCAGATCCCACGCTCGGTGAGTAGCAACGGCACGCGATCACGCCACCTTGCAGGGATGTGCCTGTTAACCATGAAGTCCTGCAACTTCATCTCCGTTTCCATGCCAAGAGCGTGAAACCGGTCGCCGTTGCGGCGGGCTCTCACCTCGAACCGTTGTTCGCTGATCACTTCGGGGTTCACGATCGCCTGCCAGCGGTTGAGCGACGCCGGTTCAGGGGCAGGCCAGACGATTCGAGCCGAGATGCTTGCGCCGTCGTCGAACTGCAGCGTTTTCAGAATATGCAGGACGTGGTTGCCCACTTCGATCGGGTAAGGACATGCCAGATCGGAGTCTCCGATCAAGATTCGCACGACGTCGTGCTCGATCACAAGGCGTGCGCTGTTCGGCAGATCGATGCTCCCCGAGTCGATGCTGCTCACGGCATCAGAGGCCGCGGTCAACGAGACCATGTCGAGGTCGCGGAGCGAGCCACTGGCCTGTCGATAAGCGGCGGCTAGCACATGTGTCCTGAGCGCGGGCGCCATCTCACGCAACGCCCGCCTGAAGATTCCACCTGATTCATCTGCGGTCGCGTCCGCCAGCGCTTCTCGCGCCATGTCGTCGATCAGCCTAATGTCGTCGGTAGCGACAGTCGCCATGCGGGCGATGGCCTCGACGACCTCGGGGTTGATCTGCCGGAGCTCAGGGATCACGCGATACCGCACGCGGTTCCGTGCGAAGGCGAGGTCCAGGTTTGAATCATCCTGCTGAGGCACAACATCGGACAGTTCACAGAACTCCTCGGTATCGGTGCGACGTAGCGCCAGCATCGGGCGGATGATGCGCAGCGGTCCGTCTTCAATCACAAGATCAGCACGTTCGGTCGACCACGCCATTCCCGACAGGCCGCGCAGTCCGGCGCCCCGTGTGATTGCCAGCAGCACCGTCTCCGCCTGATCATCCATCGTATGACCGGTCGTTACAGCTGTTGAGTCGCGCTTCGTCGCAGTCTCGGCAAGGAAGCGATACCGCATATCCCGTGCCGCGGCCTCCAGCGACTCTCCTGTCTCCTTGGACCGGGCCTTTACGTCACCGCTGCCGACAGAGAGTCCGACTCCCAGGCGCTCACACAGATCGCGGCAGAACTGCTCGTCTTCGCTCGAACTCTCGCCCCTGAGCATATGGTTGAAGTGCGCCGCGTGTATCTCAAGCGACATCTCCGGGTCGGAAGCGATTTCATGAAGGCCGAGCAGTAGCGACGTGGAGTCGGCGCCTCCGGAGATGGCGACTAGCAGACTCGCCTCGCCCGTCAGCCCGCAACGCTGGAAGCCGTCTTTCAACTCGGCGAGGAACCGCTGCCGCCGACGCTCAGCCGGGCTCTGCCTCGGCAACTTAGCGGGACCCGGTGGCCGCAGGCACCTGCCCAACCGCGGCCGGCATCTTGCGGATGCGGATGGAGGAGATGCGGTTGTTCTGCATCTCGGACACCTGCAGCCGTAGGCTCCCGTACCGGATTCGGCTGCCCTCGCGCGGGATGCTCTGCGCCTGCTCCAGGAAGAAACCGGCCAGCGTCTCGTACTCGCCCTCCGGGATCTCCATCTGTAGCTCGTTGTTCGCCTCTTCCACCGGCATTCCGCCATCGACCACGAACGTGTTTTCGTTCACCTCGATGAAGCGGCGTGGTGGCCGCGACCCTTCCTCACCGGTCCGGCCCACGATCTGCTCAACAACCCTTGTCAGCGTGATCAGCCCGGCGATGCCGCCGAACTCGTCCACGGCCAGCGCGATCTTGTCTCCCGACTCCTGCATCATCTCGAAAAGGTCGTCCAGCCGCTTGGTCTCAGGCACGAACATCGCCGGCCGCATCAGGCGTGTCACCGGCTGCGAAGGGTCGAGACGGTTTTCAGCCTGCGAGACCATCACGTCCTTGACAGACAGGATGCCGACCACGTCGTCGTGCTCATCGTCGTAGACCGGGAATCGCGTGTGCGGCCGGTCGCGGTAGGTCGACAGGAACTCGCTGAAGGTCGTGTCAGCGCTGATCCACACAATCTCCGGTCGCGGCGTCATGACATCACGCACCTCGAGCTCGCCGAACTTGAAGATGTTGTCGAGCATCGTGCCCTGGCTCTCTTCCACCGTTCCCGCTTCCTCACCCTGGTCGATCAGTAGGCGAAGCTCGGCGGATGTCACGGCGGGCGTTGCCAGCGCTTCGCGCCCTCCCGCGAGCCGAACGATTGCGCGCGGCGGCAGAGTGAACGCCCAGACCAGCGGCGTCGAGACCCGCATCAGGAAGAGGATGACGCGGGCGGTGTTGAGCGCCCAGCGTTCGGCGATCAGCGCTGCGACCGATTTCGGCGTCAGCTCTCCGACCACGACAACCAGGATGGTGGCGATGATGGTGGCGACGATGGTCGAGATGGCGCTAGGCTCGCCGCCGCCAATGGTGGCGATGGCGAGGCTGGTGCCTACCGAGGCGACCATGATGTTGAAGATGTTGCCGACGAGGAGGATGGTTCCGAAGAACCTCTCGTTGTCGCCGAGGACCTTCAGGACGGCGTCGGCCCGCTGATCGCCCTCTTCAGCGAGGCGGCTGATGCGGAAGCGCCGGGAGCCGAGCAGGGCGACTTCGGTCGCGCTGATGAACGCGCTCCCGAGGAGCCCGAAGACGATGATGATGATGGAGAGCCACATTGCGGTCGACGATGCTCTTCACGACCGGCCCTGACGTCGCAGGTCCGCTCAGACGAAGAGATCCGTCATATACATATTAACCGGCACTGAGGTTCCCGCATGCGGGCGCGACGCCAGGGCGGTGGCTGGTCATCGAAGGAAATTACCGGGTACCGGATGCGATCTGATCGAGATCTCACAGGCCGTGACCACACGGCAGGCAATCAGCCAACTCTCTCAGGAGCCCGTTGCTCGGCCTTGCCCGCATCGAAGACGCATCGGCCACGTCCGGCGAGCGATCTATCCGCGGCCGTCCGCCAACGGCCACCTAATCCCCGCTGCGGTCCTCGACAGACGCTACTTCCTGCATCTGTTCCGCGTCCATCTGGCCGCTCTCGACCCTGATCTGCTGCTCTAGCTGGTCCCGGAGATCGGTGTTCTCCCGCAGGAACGTCCGCGCAGCCTCACGGCCCTGGCCGAGCCGGGTTTCGCCGTAAGAGAAGAACGAGCCGTTCTTCTTCAGGATGCCCATCTCGACGCCGAGGTCCAGCAGCGCGCCCTCCTTGCTGATCCCCTCCTTGAAGAGGATCTCCAGCTCCGTCTTGCGGAACGGCGGCGCCACCTTGTTCTTCACGATCCTGGCGCGTACGCGGTTGCCGATGATGTCCTGCCCGACCTTGATCGACTCAGACCTTCGCAGGTCGATCCTCACCGAGCTGTAGAACTTCAGCGCACGTCCGCCCGGCGTCACTTCGGGACTGCCGAAGATCACTCCAACCTTCTCACGCAGCTGGTTGATGAAGAGCGCCACGGTCTGAGTCTTGTGGATGGTGCCTGTGAGCTTGCGCAGCGCCTGCGACATCAGCCGCGCCTGCAGCCCGACGTGCGTGTCACCCATCTCGCCTTCGAGCTCAGACATCGGCACAAGAGCCGCCACGCTGTCCACCACCACGATGTCGAGCGCGCCGCTGCGCACCAGGTAGTCGGTGATCTCGAGCGCCTGCTCGGCCGAGTCGGGCTGCGAGATCAGCAGCTTCTCGACATCAACGCCGATCGCACGTGCATAGGTCGGATCGAGCGCGTGCTCGACATCGATGTATGCGGCGCTGCCGCCGAGGCGCTGCGCCTCAGCGATGACCGAAAGAGCGAGCGTCGACTTGCCGGCCGACTCTGCGCCGAACACCTCGACGATCCTGCCGCGCGGCAGCCCGCCGATCCCCAGCGCCAGGTCGAGCGATATCGAGCCGGTCGGAACGGCGCCGATGTTCCTGTCCGTGGTGCTCTCGCTCATACGCATGATCGCACCGCGGCCGAACTGTTTCTCTATCTGGGCAAGCGCCAGCTCGAGCGACTTGTCTTTCTCGCTGGCTGCGCCGTTTGCTTTCACTGCTACCGATCCATTCTGGGATGCCAAGACCGTAACTCTCCAGTCCACTCTCCGTTTTACATGCGAAACAGGTCGGTCCGCAAACGGAGATGCCTGTCAAAACCAACGTGTCGGCGCCGCGGCCACAACAGCAGTCACATCTACGAGCACACGAATGCCGGGCCAGCCGAGACTAGCACATGCGTTCTAATGACTCAAGCGGCGTGTCATAGACGGTTGATGAGGCGTTCGAAGTGGGATTGAGGGCCGAATCTAGCCTGTTCCCAGAGTCACAGGGCAACGGGACTGTAAGAGCCGCGAACCATGCTCGCAGCAAAGTTGGGGAAACTCCGGGGCATGTTGGACCTCTTCGCGTCGGCCTTGACAGCTACTCAAATATGCGAAAAGGTCGCCACGTGTCTGGAAACATGACTGCGTCGGTATCGATTCCCTTGTCAGCCACCTCTCAAAGCTGGACTTTCCTGACAAACCACTCTCACGTGCTGCTGGTGATCTGGCGTCAGCCAGATGTGCGTGTAAGGGATATAGCGCTTCTGGTCGGGATCACCGAACGCGCCGTCATGCGGATACTCCGAGAACTTGAGGAGGCCGGGTTCATCAGCATCTCCAAGTCCGGCAGGGAGAACCGGTACGAGGTGGTGCCGGACCTGCCGCTCAGGCACCCGCTGGAGAGGGACTACACGGTGGGCGAGCTGCTGGAGACTCTTTCGAGAAAAGAGACTGCGGTCTCCGTTTAGCCTGGCGGCGCTGATGAACGCCGTGTCTCGATTCGACCTTGTTTCAGGATGCAGGCGGACTGCCATGTCCAGGATCTCGCCCGAGTTATTAGGCCTCGACACCGGCGCACGACTTCTTTCTGCCCGCCGGTGGCCGGGGATTGGCGCCGGCGATGCCTGTAGCTCGTCCCTGTAGTCTTTCGCGCCGCCGATGCTGGATTTCGCGGCGCTCACGGCCCCGCCTTGACAGGTACGGTTGGTCTGAATCATTGATGGCAGGACGTCAGCAGGGCGCGAGCCGGACCTGCTTCAGGATCAAGATGTCACCGGCCTTTAGTCGACTGGCACAGAGGGAGCAAAGATGCTTTTCATGGTCGAGGCCACGCACAGGCCTGAGACATGTATCGCGGCCAGGGGCAGCGCCGCCAGGGCTGACGCCGATCAGCTGGCCGAACTGATGGACCCGTCTTTCCGTGGCCAGTCAAGGGTCATTAGCAGCTGGGCTTATCCGATTGGACACCGGCTGTGGTTCGTGGTCGAATCACCAGATGCTCATTCAGTCGCCGAGCTTTTTCGAGCGGCCGGCGTGCACGGTTGGAACACCATCGGTATCCACCCGATTCTGGACAACCAGGAGTTCAAGCGGACAGTGCTGGATGGCATCACCCGAAGCGCTGAAGAAGCCGGTTGAGGTCCGTCGATTAACCCAACCCGGCCTTCGAAACGCAATCGGGCGATTGTGAACAACCTGTGTCCGCTCAACAGTGGTCGTACAGGCGGCGCATGAATTTTTCGTTACGTACTGTGTATGCAGTTTCGCTGAAACTCCTCCGAATTTCCCCAGCGTTACTTCCGCAACGCGTTGCGCTCAGACCGGCCTAAATACAAAAAGCGTACGACGTATAGTTTCGGGGGTTGTAGAAAATCGCGAGTCGGTCTATCCTGCCCCCGGCTCTCGGCCATTCAACTTAGTTCAGCCCCTTGATGCGGCGATCCAGCCCGCGGCTCTTTTCAGTATTCGAGCTGCTGCGGGTTAGTTGAGTTCGCGCTGTTTTTTCAGAGGCTGACGTCCGCCTGGCTATGGCAAGGGGACCGGCTTTCGTGCCGCGCACGATCTTCCACAGAGCGACTCACGCTCCGCCAACTGCACCGGACTCCACCGCTGGCGTGCGGCTCGCCAAACGCGACAGGATCGAGGAGGACGGTCCGCGATGAACGGACTCGTGAAAAAGCACCGGCTCCTTGATGCAAGACGGCGTCGTCCAGACCGTTTCCTGTTGTTCGGCGCACCGTTGCTGCTGATCGCGTACTACGTCGCGTTCCTCGTAATCGCCGATGTGACCGGCGGCCACCCGACCGCGAGCGCTAACTTCACACCTGTCCCGTTCACCCACGAGATCATCGACCCCGTAGGCTCTGCGCCGACCAACATACATGCCAAGACCGTCGGTGACCTCGATGGCGACGGCTTCCCCGATGCGATGGCCGCTGGCGCCGGCGCACACAACAACCCGGATGAAACGAACGGTCTCTTCTGGTACCGAAACCCCGAGTGGACCAAGTTCACCATTGTTCCGGACGACGACACCAGTTCAGGCTTCAGCACCGACATGCAGTCGGGCGATGTCGACAACGACGGCGACATCGACATCATCATCACGCGTGCCAACGCCGACGGTCACAAGGGCAGGTGGCTCACTTGGTTCGAGAACCCGCTGCTTCCCGCGGGCGATCCGACCATAGACCCGTGGGTTGAACACAACCTGGGCGCGATCTACGGGCCAGCGCAGGCCCATGACCTCGAGTTGATCGATCTGAACAACGACAACCTGATGGACATCGTGGTGCGGTTCAGAGAGGTACACACATTCGTCCAGATCGACGCCTCTACCGATCAGTGGATCAAGACGAAGGTCGATACCAGGAATGACGAAGGCCTTGCGCTCGGTGACCTCGACGGCGACGGCGATGCGGACATCGCTACGAGCGGGTACTGGCTTGAAAACCCGTTCATACCGGATGGCGCGGCGGCGATGGAGACCACCTGGATCGAGCACACCATCGACGCCACTCGCTCCGTAGATTCCAAGACGTTCATCGCAGACATCAACCAGGACGGCCAGCTGGACGTGCTGTTCAACACGTCGGAGGCGCCGGGCGGTGAACTGGCCTGGTACGAACCCTCGAACCCCGCCGATCCCACGGTTGGCCCGTGGACCAAGCACTCGATCGACTTCCTCGACTACGACCATTCGCTTCAGGTCGGCGACATAGACCTGGATGGCGATTTCGACGTGGTTGCTGCCGAGATGCACCAGTCGCAGGGCGACGACAGAGTCATGGTGTACTACAACCTGGACGGCGGCGGGACGTCCTGGGGCGGCCAGGTGGTCGACACGAACGGTTCGCACAACATGCGGATCACTGACTTCGATAACGATGGTGACCTCGATCTGTTCGGCGCCAGCTGGTCAAACAGTCCGCTTTCCCTCTGGCGTAACGGGACCATCGGGCCGTTCGATAACTGGGACCGTCACCTGGTGGATGCGAACCTTCCAGCGCGTGCGGTCTTCATATTCGATGGCGATCTCAATGGGGACAACCTGCCGGACATCATTACCGGCGCCGGGTGGTACGAGAACCCTGGCACGCCGGGCGGCAACTGGACCGGCGCCACCATTGGCGCCCCGCTCAACAACGTGGTGATTGTTTACGACTTCGATGGCGATGGTGACCTGGACATCCTGGGGACACAGGGAGTGGGCAGCGCCTCGAATGACGATCTTGTCTGGGCGCAGAACGACGGTTCAGGCAACTTCACGATCTTCACGAACGTGCAGAGCGGGCAGGGCAACTTCCCGCAGGGCTCAACGGTCAATCGCTTCAGTACGGGAGGCCCGATCGAGGTAGCGCTCTCCTGGCACGACGGGCTTCACGGCATACAGATGTGGACCGTTCCGGCCGACCCGACTACCGGGACCTGGACGATGAGAGTGATTGAGCCCGATGCCGCTGGAGAGGGGCTTGACTCCGCCGATATCGATGAGGATGGCGACATCGACATACTGCTCGGATCGCCCGAGCCTCCGGTCGGCACTCACTGGCTCCGCAATGACGGAGGCAGCTACAGCCGTCACACGATAAACACGCCATCAATTGGCGAGCCTGACCGGACCGTTCTCGCGGATATCGACGGCGATGGCGACCTCGACGCCGCTGTCGGGTACGGTCACGATCCAACGGGCAAGATCGCATGGTACGAACAGGGCGCGGTGCCCACCGATCCGTGGACGGAGCACCTGATCGACAACCTGGTCGCCCCCCAGAGTGTCGATGTAGCCGATCTGGATTTCGACGGTGACCTCGACATCTCGGTCGGTGAACACAATCAGGCCGACCCGTCCGCGTCAAGACTGTTTATCTATGAGAACCTCGGCGGCGGACTTAGCTGGACGCAGCACCTGGTGTACCAGGGCGATGAGCACCATGACGGTGCGATCCTCTCCGACCTGGATCTCGACGGGAACCTGGACGTGATCTCGATAGGCTGGCTCCATTCCAGGGTGCACGTCTATGAAAGCCTGGCGCCGTCCAGAGTACCGACAGCCGATCTGCCACCGGTGACAGGCGACGACGCGTACCTGACGGAGCAGGACGTTCCGCTCATCGTCCCGGCTCCGGGAGTGCTTGGAAACGACTCTGACCCGAACGGTGACCCGATCACCGCGACCCTGCTGACCGGAGCAGCTAACGGCATCGCACTCCTGGATACCGACGGCTCTTTCACCTACACACCGAACGCCGGCTATAGCGGCTCCGATTCTTTCACCTATGAAGCCAGCGACGGCACGCTGACCTCAGTCTCAACAGCGGTCATGATCGACGTCTCGCCGCCCAACGATCCACCTGTAGCCGACGACGATGTGTATGGCACTGACGAAGACGTTGTGCTGAACGTAGCTGCTGCAGTCGGCGTGCTGGACGGCGACACCGAC
>JANQEF010000067.1 GCA_028278465.1 Dehalococcoidia bacterium
TCACCCGCATGAAGCTCGCCGAAGGCGGCGACCTGCGGAAGTACTACCCGCTGAACGACGAGGCGCGGACGGAGTACGAGGAGTGGAGGAAGACGAACGGCTGAGGGCGCGGTGCGAGGCGTGAGTCGCGGCGCGGGCGGCGGCTTTCGGGAAGCGCACGGCCGGGTCGGTGAAACGCGCCGGTCCTGGAGATGACAATGGTCGGTTTGATCGGTGCGAAGAGGCTGGCCATAGTCGCTGACGACCTGACCGGTGCGCTCGACTGTGCCGTTGCCTTTGTTGGGAACGGTGAACCTCCGTTCGTCGCGCTGGCGCCGGGGACGGAGCCGCCTGCCGGGTGCGGTGCACTTTCGGTCAACGCAGATACGCGGCGGCTGGCTGTTCCAGATGCGGCGAACGTTATTCAGGATGTGGCGCGCGGTGTTGGCGAAGCTGACCGGCAGCTGCGATATGTCAAGATCGATTCGACACTGCGCGGCCACCCGGGCGTGGAGATCGCCGAGTGCGCAGAGCAGGATTCCGCCTCGCTGGTCATCTTGGCTCCCGCCTTTCCGGCCGTGGGTCGCGTCGTTGCGGACGGCCAGATGCTGGTTAACGGTGTGCCGCTGGTGGAGACTGACGTCGGCCGTGACCCGCTGTCACCGGTGACCTCCAGCGACGTGGCAGAAGTGTTGCAGCGTTCAACCGATCTGCCTGTCCAGAAGGTTCCCTTGCAGCAGGTGAGGTCGAACGCGCTGCTGGACCAACTGGCATCTCTGGCGGAGGACAGCGGAGCCAGATCCGTGATCGCATGCTGCGACGCAGAGACCGACGAAGAGCTCGATGCGCTGATCGCAGCTGGTGTTGAACTCGAACCACGGCTCAAGGTGCTCTTCGCAGGCTCAGCCGGCCTGGCGTTCGCCCTGGGCCGCTCTCTACAACACGACGCATCACCGGCTGACAACATCGCACCGCCCCACTTCAACGGCCCGGCCCTGGTCGTGACGGCCAGCCAGCGCGCACTTGCCGGCCGCCAGATCGACGCGCTCGTGCAGGAAGGCGTCGCTGACCTCCAGCCAATAGACTTTTCAGTCACCCGGTCAGGTGAAGTGACTCACCGTCAGATCGACACTCAGACCACGGACCGCGCGCTCGCCACCGGCCGCAACCTCGTGCTCCGGGCACGCGTGCAGACCGACCTCGAAGCGCTCCCGCCCGCATCCGTCCGCTCGATCGCCGACGCCGTCACCACGCAACTCGCCCGCATCGTCACCGGCATCGTCTCCCGGCGCCCAGTCGGCGGCATCGTCATCGTCGGCGGCGACACCGCCCACGCAACCCTCGCCGCCGCCAACGCCCGTGGTATCGTTCTCGCCGCCGAGCCGCTGCCTGGGGTGCCCGTCGGCGCCGTCTCCGGCGGCGTTCTCGACGGCGTTCCCATCGCAACCAAGGCCGGCGCGTTCGGCGACGACCAGACACTTCTCCGGCTACTTACTCTCATGCGGCCCGAAGACCGACCAGAATGACCACTAAACCGATCATCGGCATAACCATCGGCGACGCCGCGGGCGTCGGGCCCGAAGTCACCGTCAAGGCGCTGCCGGACGAGATTGCTCTCCGCCGCAGCAGGCCGCTCGTCTTCGGCGACGCTCGCACCGTGCAGGCCGCCGCCGACACATGGCTCGACGGCTGGAAGGCTCGCGCCCTGGCCGACACGCAGGATGCCTCGCCTGAGCACGGCGTCATCGACGTCCTCGACCTCCAGAACTGCGACCCGACGAAGGTGCGGGTCGGCGAGGTCGATGCCTACACCGGCGAGGCGGCCTACCAGGCGGTTGTGAGCGCCACCGAGATGGCGAAGGCCGGCCGCATCGATGTCATCGTGACGGCGCCGCTGAACAAGGAGGCGATGCACCTGGCAGGCCACCGTTTCGACGGTCATACCGGCCTTCTGGGCCACCTCTGCGGCACGAAGAACTACTTCATGCTGCTCGGATCGCCGAAGCTGCGGGCCATCCATGTTTCCACTCACGTCTCCGTGGCCGATGCCGTTGGCCGCGTGAAGCGAGACCGCGTGCTGGCGACGATCAAGGCTGCGAACGAACACCTGAAGCAGCTCGGGATCAGCGAGCCGCGTATCGGCGTCTGCGGCCTGAACCCGCACGCCGGTGAGAACCGGCTTTTCGGCGCAGAGGACGAGGATGAGATAAGGCCGGCGTGCGAGGACGCGGTGGCGGAGGGCATCAACGCTGTCGGCCCGCTTCCTGCTGACTCAGGCTTCAGGCAGGCGTACGAGGGCAGGTGGGATGTGATGGTGGTGATGTACCACGATCAGGGGCATGTGCCGATGAAGCTGATCGCCTTTGACGAGGGCGTGAATGTGACGGTGGGGCTGCCGATCATCCGCACGTCGGTCGACCACGGCACGGCGTTCGACATAGCAGGGCAGGGCATCGCCAACCCGACGAACATGAAGTCGGCCATCGACTACGCCTACCGCCTTGCAACAGGAACGGTTGGGTAGGTCGACGGTGTCCGGTAGAGGCGCGCCCGCAAGCGGGCACCCGGCTGCGCCCGGTCCCGGCTTGCCGGGACGTCCGTGTTTCCTGAGCGAAGCGCAGCGTAGTCGAAGGATCTCTGTCGCCGAGACTCGCCTTAACAAGACGGGTTGGATCCTCAAGAGGCCCTTCGACTTTGCTCAGGGAACACGACCGGCCCTCCCTCTAACTCTCACCCACGAGTGGGTACCCGGCAAGTGGGCACCCGAAGCTGGAAGGGAGGATATGTCGTCCCGAGCCTGCGCGAGGAACCTGGTGGGCGGGGCGATCCACCTGCAGGTTTTCGCTACGCTGGCAAAGAGCCTGTAGGTCATCCGATGTCCGGTCTGCGCAGTGCCAGGACCGATGTTCGCACTTGCCACCCCGCGTCCGGGTCCCTCGTCCTGACTCGGGACGACGGTGTTCACCCCATCACCATCCTCTTGATCTGTTACTGTCACCGGCGCGGCGGCCAACCCACCGCCGCATCCCGCCCGCGACAACGCCCTCGTCCCATCCAGCCCCGGAGCCTGCACCTTGAGCGTCATCGAATTCGAAGAGAAACGCCGGTTCCCGTACGCAGGCGGTCAAAGCTTCGGCAACACCGGCGCCTACGAGCAGATCGATGGCATCCTGACATTCGCCGTCGACCCCGAATCACCCGTCAACGCCGACATCGCCGACCTCAAGCTTGCGCCCCGCGACACCGAAGGCCGCGTCCGCTTCACAGCCGACTTCTCCGTCGTCCGGCCCATCGAACCCGGCAACACGCCCCGGACCGTCCTGCTGGAACTTCCCAACCGTGGCCGTCGTCGCATCATCGACACCTTCAACCTCACCGGCGCCGCCGAGTCCACCAGTCCTCCGCCCGGTGACGGCTTCCTCTTCAACCGCGGCTACATCGTCGCCTCCATCGGCTGGCAGTGGGATGTCTACCGTGGCGACGTGCTCATGGGCCTGCAGCCTCCGGTGGCGGACGTCTCAGGCGAGCCGAACCCAGGCAAGACGGTCGTCGAGATCCGCCCCAACCAGCGCAGGACCACATGGCTGCTCGCCGACCGCATCCACATTCCGCTGAGAGCAGCCGATCTGCACGAAGCCGGCGCAGTGCTCTACGTACGGGACTCCGAGGACGGCGAGACCTCAATCGTCCCCCGCGGCGCGTGGCGGTTCGCGAAGGAGACTGATTCTGGCGTCGAGCCCAGCGATGAGCACATCTACCTTGAAGGCGGCTTCGAGCCGGGCAAGTACTACCAGGTCGTCTACACAACGAAGGACTGCCCGATCGCCGGCGCCGGCCTGCTGGCGTTCCGTGACGCCGCTGCCTTCCTTCGCTACGACGCCGAGCAGCAGCTGCCGGGAACCGGCGAAGTGAGCAGCGTCATCGGCTACGGCGTTTCGCAGACCGGGCGGATGATCCGGCACTTCCTCCACCTCGGCCTCAACACCGACGCCCACGGCCGCAAGGCCTTCGACGGCCTGCTGCCGCACGTCGCAGGCGCCAGGATGGGCTCCTTCAACCATCGCTACGCGCAGCCCTCGAACCAGTCGTATCCGAACTGGGGCCACATGTTCCCGTTCGCCGATCGGGAGTTGGAAGACCCGCTGACGCATCGGAGCGATGGGCTGCTTACCAGGCTGCGCGAGAGCGGGCACACGCCGAAGATCTTCTACACCAACAGCTCCGCCGAGTACTGGCGAGGTGACTGCTCGCTGCTGAGCACTGATCCGCTCGGTAAGACCGACCTGGCGGCGCAGGACGAAACCCGCATATACCACTTCACAGGCACGCAGCACGGCCCGGGCGGCCTGCCGCAGACCACGGAAGGAGCGGCCGAGAACGCGAAGGGAGCGAGGCCGTTCAACGTAGTCGACTACTCGCCGCTGCTCAGGGCTGCGCTTGTGAACCTCGTGGACTGGGTCGATGGTAAGGCCGAGCCACCACCGAACTCGCACCCGCGCATCAGCGATGGAACGGCCGTCGACCGCGCCGAAACGCTCCGCACCTTCGACCTCCTGCCAGACCAGGTGACGCCGGACCCGGAGAAGCTCTGGGTAATCAGGACCATCGACCTGGGGCCGCGTGCGGAGGACTTCGTCGGCGTGTATCCGCCGAAAGAGGGCGACGCATACGCCTGCAAGGTGTCTTCAGTCGACGAGGACGGCAACGAACTGGCGGGGATTCGCCTGCCGGAGATCGTGCATCCGGTCGCCACTCACACCGGCTGGAACACGCGGTCGCCAGAGACCGGCGCGCCGGACCAGGTGATTCCGATGCAGGGCTTCAGCCGCTGGTTCGCAGCGACCGAGGACCAGCGCAGGTCGACCGGAGATCCCAGGCCTTCGATCGCAGAACGCTACGCAGACCGCGGCGAATACGAAAGGCTCGTCCGGGACGCAGCACGCCAGCTCGTGCAATACCGCTATGTCCTCGAAGAGGACCTTGAACTGGTGGTTGGAAACGCGCTGGCGCGATATGACTACGCGCTGGAGCAGGCGCAAGCGCCCGCGCCGGCAGCATCGGTCTGAACGACGGCCAGTAGAGCGCCGGGAGACACGATGGCCGGAGCGAACGACTACACAGAGCACAATGTCCCGATGCGGGATGGACACGAACTGCAAACCCGCGTCTGGCTCCCCGAAGGCGAGCCGCCGTTCCACGTCATCCTCGAAAGAGGCTACGAGGCCGGCTTTGCCGACCATCCACAGCGGTTCACCGAAGCGGGATACGCATACGTCGGCCAGCAGAGCCGCGGCAACCTGGAAGGCGGCATGTTCCGCATGGACCATGTCGACGGCTACGACTGCATCGACTGGATAGTCGGGCAGGACTGGTCGAACGGCAGGGTCGCCATGTACGGACGGTCGTTCATGGGCGCCACGCAGTGGCTGGTTGCGCCGGAGCAGCACCCGAACCTTGTCGCCATCGTGCCGCAAGTGGTGAACCCCGACCTGTGGGAGCGCGGCTACTGGGACCACGGAGCGCTGCAACTTTCGCACGTCGCCCGCCGCATCTACAGGACGAGAATTTCGGCCGACATGACGCACAGAGTGGCCGAGTTCGGCGGCTGGGACGCCTTCTACCGCCACCTGCCGCTCATCACGCTGGACGAGACCGTTGTCGGCGCGAAGAACAACCTGTGGCAGGAGTACGTGAGCCACTCCGAGTACGGCCCCTACTGGAGCGACATCTCGATCACCGACCGCTTCGACCGCATCAAGATCCCCACTTACATCCACGCCGGCTGGTACGACAACTATCCCGGAGCGCTGCTGCGTACCTACGCCATCCTGAAGGAGCTCGGAAACACCGATGAGTTGAGGGTGTACGTCGACCCGACTGACCACGATGCGACTGTTGTTGGCGACCGCGACTTCGGCGACAACCCGGCTCTTGGCAGGTTTGAGATGGCGTTGCGATGGCTGGACTGGGTGGTGCGCGGGATCGATGACGGGATCGCGTCGGAGCCACCGGTCAGGTTCTACACGATGGGCGCCAACCGCTGGAGCGGGGCAGTGGACTGGCCGCTGCCCGGAACTCAGTTCACTCCGTACTACTTCCACGCTCGCGGCTCACGGCACGGCGATCTGACCACCGACCAGCCGGGCGACGAAGAAGCCTCGCAATACACCTACGACCCGGAAGACCCTGTTCCGACGCTTGGTGGCAACCACTCCGGACCGCAGGACCACCCCGAGGTGATTCGCGTCGGCGCTCTCGACCAGCGGCCCAACTGGGACCGGCCGGATGTGCTGGTCTTTGAAACCGAGCCGCTGGAGGAGGAGATCGAGGTGACAGGTCCGGTGACGGCGAGGCTGTGGGCTTCGACGTCAGGACGCGACACCGACTGGATCGTGCGGCTGATCGACGTCGAGCCGGACGGCACAGCCTGGAACCTGTGCGACGGGATCATCCGCGCCCGGTTCAGGAAGTCGATCCACCAGCCGCCTGAACCGCTGAAGCCCGGCGAGGTCTACGAGTACGAGATCGAGCTTCTGCCGACGAGCAACGTGTTCCTGGAAGGCCACCGGATCGCGGTGCACGTCACCAGCAGCTCCTTCCCGATGTACGACCGGAACCCGAACACCGGCAACCAGCAGGGCATGGATACCGAGCTGCAGGTGGCTCAGCAGACCGTGTTTCACGATGCGGCGCGGCCGTCGCACATCCTGTTGCCGGTCATCCCATCTGGCTGACGACCGAAACCGCCATCCGCCGCAGAGGAACACACATGGAAGACGTCAGAATCACTCTCGTTCAGATGACCTCGGTGGTTGGCGACCCGGCTGCGAACCTCGAGTCGATCGACCGCCTCGCCGGCGACGCCGCTGCTCAGTCGGCCGAGATCATCTGCTTCCCGGAGCTCAGCATCAGCGGCTACAACACCGCAGAACGGACTGGCGAGCCGGCGCACGGAGGCTCGATCCCCGGCGCCGATTCTGTACCCGGCAAGGCGACTGAGGCGCTGGTCGAAACGGCACGCCAGACAGGCGCCTGGGTAATCGCCGGCATACTCGAACTGGACCGGTCCGGCATCACCTACAACACGCAGGTCGTGGCCTCTCCAGACGGGCTCGAAGGCAAGTACCGCAAGACGCATGTGCCCACGACCGAGATCGGCACGTGGTGCCAGGGCGACGACCTCCCGGTATTCAACCACCCGAAGGTCCGCTTCGGCATCGAGATCTGCTACGACTCGCACTTCCCTGAAGTGTCCACTGCCTTGGCCGCTCGCGGAGCCGAGCTGATCCTGATGCCGCACGCCTCAGGCGGCGACGAGTCCGGACCAGACAAGCGTGCTCGCTGGGAGCGCTACGTCCCGGCGCGGGCATACGACAACACGGTGTTCGTCGGCATCTGCAACCAGGTGGGAGACAACGGGTCGGGCCACAACTTCAGGGGCGTGACCTTCGCCTGCGACCCGCTCGGGCAGGTGATCGCCTCTGCAGGCTCGCATGATGCCGAGGAGATCGTGCTGGTCGATCTGAAGACTTCTGACCTTGCAGACGCGCGGCGGGTGCCTGAGAGCTTCTATCGCCACTTCAGGAGGCCGGGTCTGTACACGGAGTGGGCGCAGGGAACAGACTGATCGCAGGGACAAGTGGCGAGTGAGATCGGCGGCCCAGTGCGAGTTTCGCTTCAGCCGCCCGCCTGGTCGTCAGACGCCGCCCGCTCATCCTCTATGAGCATCGACCGCAGCCTGCCGAGTGCCCGGTACTGCATCGCCCTCACGGCCTCGGCGCTCTTGCCGATCTGCCGGGCGACCTCGTCGTGGCTCATACCATGCAGGAACCGCAGCACCAGCACCATCCTGGGCTCTTCCGGCAGCCGGGTCAGCACAGACATCAGGTGCTCTGTTTCGGCGCTCTTTATCGCCGCCAGCTCCGGCAGGTCTTCCGAACTTCCAGGCAGCGACTCGCGAACATCCTCGATCGGGACGTTCGTGTCCTTTCGCTTCCTCACGCTGTCGATCGCCTGGTTGTGGGCGATGGAGAACAGCCACGAGTCGAACTTCCTGGTGTCCTTGAGAGTGGGAAGCCGCTTCCAGGCGCGTACGAACACGTCTGCGACCACATCCTCGAGGTCCGACTGCCTTCGAATGATCGAGAAGACGTATGCGGCCACCTTCTGGACCCTGAGACGGTAGAGCTCCGAGAACGCAGCCTCGTCGCCCTGGCCTGCGCTCAGCGCGAGTTCGGCGATCCGGCCATGTTCGGTCAGATCGCCGGCATCAGTGCTATCGACATGTCGGGGGCTCACCGGGTTGCCGGTGGCCTCACGGAAGGCCTCAACCATCTTCGCCTTCCGTGTCGTCTTCGTCTTCTTCCCCGGACTCTTCTTCGCCTTCTGAGCCCGAGGTTTCGGAGCCGGAGGCGTCTTCTGCCTCCGGCTCCTCGTTTACCTCTCCAGAGTCGCCGGACTGATCGCCGGCGCCGCCAGACTGGTCACCAGAGCCGCCGGACTGATCACCCGAGCCTTCTTGGCCGCCGTCTGCCGGCGGGGACTCCTGCTGGCCTTCGCCGCCGCCGTTCTGGCCATCTGAGCCGTTTTCGCCGTTCGCCTCAGAGCCTTCCGACGTACCGCCAGAGCCTTCGGACTCACCGGTTGTATCGGCGGGCTGCTGCTGCGAAGAGCCGTCGTCGGGCTGACCACCGTCAGACCCGTTGTCGTCTTCGGTTCCGCCGTTGTCATCGCCATCGTCGGTGTT
>JANQEF010000075.1 GCA_028278465.1 Dehalococcoidia bacterium
GACAGCGAAAAGGCGATGACGCTTGTCACCAATGGCCTGGCGATCTGCCAGGAGCTCGGCATTGTCGGACTGGGCAGGCAACTCGAAGCGCTGCGAGACAGGGTGAAGTCGCTTTCGGCGCCGGCTCCCGGCCATCCGGACGGCCTGACTTCACGTGAAGTCGAGGTGTTGCAACTGATCGCGCTCGGCCGCACCAACCAGCAGATCGCAGAGGAGCTCGTAATCGCTCCGACTACGGCCGCGAAACACGTCGCCAACATCCTGGGCAAGACCAGCACCGCGAACCGTGCCGAGGCGGCGACCTACGCGAATCGCCAGGGTCTGCTGGACGGCTGATTTTCAGGTTTTTCAACGGCCCGCGATTGCCCGCGACGGCGCCGTTCGAAGCTCGCTTTTCCTACTGGATCTGAACTCGCGCGACCGCCTACTCATCTACCGCCGAATCTGTCTACTCATATGTGAGTACGAGGCCCGCAAATCCGGGCCGATTCGTCGCTTCCGGAAGATTCTCATTTGTGCCGATGTGCGGCCACTTTTTCGTGTCGATAGTGGTGTCAGGCCAGGGCGGAGTGCCCGGCACATCGTCGAAAGGGTGATGGCGACCCCAGCACCCGGGAGAAGTGAGATGAAGAACCTCAAGAGTCTGGTGATCGGGATCGCATTTGCCGGCGCTGCGGCGGTTGCTGCGACAGGAACCGTTTCCGCAGACCACGCTGGTCCACCCAGCTTCAGCCCCGACGGCGTTAACTGGATACCGATGCCTGGCCACGACGGCGAGAAAAAGCAGGTGCTGTCGTACCTGAACGGCGGCAACTTCACCCCGGACGGCGCAAGCAACCTGCAGGATCGCGGCCGACAGGCGATAGCGATGTTCTCCCCCGACGGCATCAACCAGGTCCCGGTTGTTGAGGGTCCGAAGGTCGTGCGGAAGCAGGTGCTTGCCTACCTGAACGGCGGCAACTTCAGTCCCGATGGCGCGAGCAACCTGCAGGACCGTGGCCGACAGGTGATAGCGATGTTCTCGCCTGATGGCGTCAACCAGGTCCCGGTCGTGGAAGGTCCGAGGGTTGTGCGGAAACAGGTGCTTGCCTACCTGAACGGCGGCAACTTCAGCCCGGACGGCGCGAGCAACCTGCAGGACCGTGGCCGGGTAAGGAGCAGCATCGAAGACCTTGCGTACCTGTACATGGAGCAGTCGGACGCTGCCTATGTCGGCTAGTGTCACGGCGGTGCAGACAGGTCCCGGTTCAAGATCGCAATCGCAGCGGTCGAGAGCCGGGACCTTTCGCGTTGTCGTCGAGAACAGGTCCGGCGCGGCGCCGATCGCTACTCAGCGTCGAAGCGCGCTTCGTGCCGCCGGCTTCATGATCGCTGCGACGGAAGCGGAGGGCCGGGGGCGTCTCGGAAGTCGTCCGGGTTGAAGCGGTCTGAAGAGCCGGTCGGTTGCCAGCCGAGAACCTCCCTGGCGTGAGAGGTGTCCCGCCATCTCGTGCTGTTATCGGAGATCGCGTCGAAGATGTCGAACTTCAGCGATTTTGGCGCCGAGAGGCACCGGTCGATCATCTGGACCGCATCCTGCTGATCGAGATAGCCAGGAAAGTGACGGAGCAGCTTGGGCGCGTTCGTGTCGAGCACCGCGCCCAGCCGGATGTTCAAGACTGACATGCCGTACGTGTCCGAGAACCAGCGGCCGCATATCTCGGTGAACGCTTTGCCGACGCCGTAGGGCGAGTCCGGCCGGATCTCGTCACGGTAGTCGATCATCCGCCAGTCGTCCCCGGCCTCGTCGTATCGCCCCTGCGCCAGCTTTCCGTACGGCGATCCCTCGTACCACTCCCAGCCGCACATCGTGCTGCCGGTGCTCATGTTCACGACGCGCCAGACGCCCGCGTCCTGCGCCGCCTTGAAGACGTTCAGCGTGCCGCCCACGGTGATCGACATCGTGCCGTCCCAGTCCTGGATATCGTCGACGAAAGCCGAGAGGTGCAGGACCATGTCGACGTCGTCGAATGCCGGTCTGATTGCGTCGTAGTCCTCGATGCTCGCCTGGACCGTAGGGACGCCTTCGACGGGCCGCCTGCTCAGGTTGCTGAACGTGTACCTGTCTCCGAGGTGCTTGATCGTCAGGCCGCCGATCAGCCCGCTTCCGCCCGTGATCAGCACCCTTGGCCTGTCGTTTTCCATGGCTTGAACCTCTCCTGTATGTGTCGGCGTTACAGTCCGCCCGCTACGGCGGGCTTGTTCCCCGGCCCGATGCCTGAACGCATCACGCCGCCGTCTATCCCGATGCCGTTAGCCTCCGTGAACGGCCATAGCAGGTAGAGCTCTGGCGCGCTCAGTACGCGATGACCCTTGCTCGCAAGCTCGCTCAGCGCTGTGTGATCGAAGCGCGCATCCACCATCGGGTCGTCCGACTCCACGTGGATCCTCGGCGCGTCCAGGGCTTCCTGCATGCTCATGCCGTAGTCGATCACATTCGATACGACCTGTGCGATCGCCGGCCAGATGCGGCGTCCACCCGAGCCGCCGACGGTGTGTTCCACCTCACCGTTGCGGCTGATGATCACGGGTGACATGTTGTTCAGCGCCCGTCCCAACGGCACGATCGAGTTGACCGTTCCGGGCACAGGACATGCCCAGCCCATAGCGTTGTTGAGCATCACGCCCACGCCCGGGTTAACCACGCCGGAGTAACCCATGTTGGTCTGGGTGAGAGCGACGGCGTTTCGGTCTCGATCGACGATGGACAGATGGATGGTGCCGCGGTCGCTCATCAGCCCGGCCGGCGCCGGAAAGTCAGCAGGTCTGTCGAGCCCGAGCGCCCGCCACGGGTCGCCGGGCCCGTGCTCGCCGCGACGGGACATGTCGATCTGCACGGCTCGTGTCCGGGTGTAAGCCGGATCGGCAAGAGACGAGATCGGGAAGCCTGAAAGCTCCTTCGCTCCCATGTAGCTGAACCGGTCTATGGCCGCGAGGCGAGTGGCTTCGACCTGCAGGTGCAGCCAGTCGGCGGAGCCGCGCTGTGTGGCCGGCATGTCGAAGTTCTCGAGGATCTTCAGGATTTCGAGCACCGTCGGCCCGCCGCACGGACCCGGCACGGTGCTCACCTGGTGGCCGCGGTAGTTGGCCGTCTCCGCACGTTCATGGACTATCGGCTCGTACTGCTCGAAGTCAGAGACGCGGAGAAAGCCGCCGTTGGCCTCCATGTCATCGCTGATCAGCCTGGCGGTCTCCCCACAGTAGAACGCGTCTGCACCGTCGATGGCGATCTTCTTTAGCGTCTCGGCGTGGTCGGGCTGCCGGAGCCTGTCGCCGATCTTCAGCGGCCTGCCATCGGGGAAGTAGATCGCTGCAGTCTCCGGGAACTGGAGCAGCACTTCGGCGCGGTCGACCGTTGCCAGTACGAAGTTTCCCTCGACCTCGAAACCCTCCTCCGCAAACTCGATCGCCGGGTTCAGCGCCTCCCGCAAACTGATCGTGCCCCACAGCTCCAGCGCCTTCGCCAGTCCCGCGACCGTTCCCGGGATGGAGACCGACCTGTAGCCCTGCTGGTTCGCTGCGCCTCTGACCGGAGGGATCGAGAAGGAGTGCGAGAATGCATCGGCGGCGGGCGCATCTTCGAGCTCGTACATGTCGGGCGTCGAAAGCCCGGGGAGCTGCATCCCGTAGTCGATCGCCGATGGCAGGCCATGCGCGGGGTGGAACACTATGAGCCCGCCTCCACCGATGCCGTTCCATAGCGGCTGGAGCACGCCGATCGCAAACGCCGCAGTCACAGCCGCATCGACCGCGTTTCCGCCGTGCTCCAGCGCCTGGAGGCCGGCGTGGACCGCCAGGGGGTGCTGCGCCGTGACCATGCCGCCGGTCGACTCAATCTCTGCGCTCCGGGTGGAGGTGTGGCTGTATGTGACCGGCATTCCTGGCCTCCCTGGATGTGCGGCGAGCTCGAGCGGCGCACAGAGTGCTGCGTTGGCTTGTCGACCGCAACGCTGAGGATAGAACATTGAGGTGGCTTCAGGGTCAGCTACGCTCGCTGATGCCGGCCGACAGGGCGCTCAGTCTGGCGCAGACGCCCGAATCGTCTGAACCGGCTTCCCGCTTCAACCGGACTTAGGTGTCGGCTGCTATCGTGTGGCCCGCGGAGTGGCCGACAGAAACAAGACCAACGGAGTCGAGCATGCCGGATACCAGGTGGCTCAAGGGCAACATCCACACCCACACGACCGAAAGCGATGGCGACGCCTCGCCACAGCACGTCGCCGAGTGGTACAGGCAGCACGGCTACGACTTCCTGGTCCTCTCCGACCACAACCACCTGACGGTGCTGGAGGAGGCGGGCAGCCATCCTGAGGACTGGCCGATGCTGATCCCGGGCGAGGAGGTGACTTCACGCCTGTTCGGGAACACCGTGCCGGTCCATGTGAACGCCATCGGTATCGACGCAGTCATCGAGCCCGCTGAGGAGCAGACGGCCCAGCTCACGCTGCAGGAAAACGTCAACCGGATTCGGGAAGCCGGCGGGTTGGCGTCGATCAACCACCCGAACTACAGGTGGACGCTGGACGCCCAGAACCTCGTCGACACCACCGGCGCGTGGGCGGTCGAGGTCTACAATGGGCATAGCGGTTCCAACTCGTACGGTGGCGGCGGCAGGATGTCAGTTGAGGAGATGTGGGACTTGGCGCTGTCTGCGGGCAATCGCATCTTCGGGGTCGCCACCGACGATTCCCACCACTACCACGAGTCGAGTCCACTGCTTGCGAACCCCGGCCGCGGCTGGATCGTGGTTAAGGCCGAGAAACTGGAGCGGCCAGAGCTGATGCAGTCGATGAGCGACGGCGACTTCTACTCGTCGTCCGGCGTTGTGATCGCCGAGATGAAGAACTCGGCCGATGAGATCGTGCTGGAGATGGATCCCTACGACGAGGAGCTGTTCACCACCGTTTTCCGGGGCAAGAACGGCGAGAAGCTGGCCGAGGAGCATGGCGACTCTGTGCGCTTCAAGCCTCCGGCAGGCCAACCGTACGTGAGGGCGACGGTGTACTCATCCCGTGAGTCGTACCGGGCGTGGACGCAGCCTGTCTATCCTGCCGCAAGGTGAGGCACTGAGCCGGGTGACAACGCCACCAGCCTTGTGAGACCGGCGGATCCGCGACCTTCGCTGCTCAGTTTTCTAGCAGATAGGCATGAGCGCGACGCCACTCGCGGTCGAGTTCATCAAGTGGCGGCACTTTGAATGGCAGCTCCCCGTACTCCTGTAGCTCTTCCCTCTCGATCAGTCGCTTCACATACTCGAATCCGCGTTCGTACGAACAGTCGGGACCCGTCTCGAACGCAGTGAATGCCGAATATGGATCCAACGGTGAGGCAGGATCCGTGGTCTCCCAGAACAGTGGCCAGAGAGTGACCGACTTGCCGTCGCCATCATGGTCGACAATCAGCGGTTCTCCGGGCCCGACCCGTTCGGGACCCACGAACGAGTGAAGTACTCGGATCGCGTTCTTCCTGGTATCGCGCGCGTCCTCGTACACCTTGGCCTCGATGATCCCCAACCTATTTGGACTGGCGTATCGATTAAGGACCATCACCGAGCCGCGGTCGCAAGCAAGAGTCGCGGGGAGGCCGGTGAAGTTGTCCAGTATGAGTACTTGCTCGAAGTAGTCGGACCAGACCTTGATCAGTTCGTCGGTAGGAAGCTGAGGGCTGTCAGGCAGCAGCTCCGGCGGGAACGGTTTGACGCGCAGATCTCCCAGTCCTGCCACGCCTACAAGGTCGAGCTGTGCAGCGGTGAACTCCTTAATTGGAATCACCTCCTGGCACTCTGGATGATCAAGCACCACGATCTCTTCCGTTGACTGCGTGCCGTCCATCGCCATCGTGGGAGAGACCGGCCCGTTCGGCCCTGGCTCCAGCGACAGCGGCGGCGGACCGGGCCTGTACGACAGGGCGGCGTGGTTCCAGGCGGACCCGTCGCGGGGAGAGATCACCCACGTGAACTGGGCTCCGATGTACCAGTTGCCACCAAACGGCGCGTTCGGTGAGTAGAGGTTGGTCCCGGTGTTGCGGTCTCCGGTTCCGCCACAGAACTCCTCGACAACCGTGATTTCGTTTCCGATCGCTCGGAACACGCGTGTGTTGAGGAGGAACTCCTCCCAGGTTGTAGAGGCTTGTTCCGGGGGAACCTCAAGCGCGTCATCCGTCAGTTCGCGAGGGAAAGGCTTCTTGAAGAGCCCATCCGCAAGGTGCCTGACCTCATCGGCGTTCGTGTAGCGACCGATGTCGAACGGATCGGGATGGCTCGGTTGGCCCTGTTCCTGGTCTGGCGAGGCGTCCGAGCGCGTGCCGGCCGGGTCCTCACCGGATGAAGAGCTGCCGCAAGCAACTACGAGCAGGCCGAGTGCGAGAAGGACTCCACGGAGTAGAACGAGCATGTTCGGCAGTGTAGTGGCGGATTCTCCGCCAGTTGTCACAGGAACCTGTTATTCGAGGCGGTGTGTCAGGAAGACGTCGCTAACAAGATCCTGTCACCTGCTCTCACGGAATCCCCACTTCAGCATCCGCCGCTGCGGCAACGCCTACACACCCGGCAGCGGAGCGGTGTCGCCGACCTGCGCCTGCCAGAGGTGCAGGCGAGCCGCCATCGCGCGCACCCGGTCCCGGTGCTGCGGCTCATCGAACAGGTTACGTGTTTCGCCGGGATCGGAGTTCAGGTCGTAGAGTTCGCCCTGATCGCCGGCACACAGCGTGAGCTTCCACCGGTCGGCGGTCACTACGGAACGCCACGGCAGCGTGTTCATGAAGTTCATCTCGGCGACGCGCTCGTCCGGCATCGACCACGAATCACATTCGTCCGTCAGATCGCGGTCTCCGACGCCGTTGTGCTGCACGAACACGTCGTTGCTCTCCAGCGAATCGGACCCGTTGAACACACCCGCCCTTGAAACCCCCTGCAGATGGTTTGGAACCTGCTGGCCGAGTAAGTCCAGCAAAGTCGGCAGCATGTCGATCTGGCTGAAGTTCCCGCCGATGCGCGTGCCGTCGCCGCCCAGCCACGGAACACGGGCCAGGAGTGGCACCTTCGCCGCCTCTTCGTACGGCGTACGCATCTCCAGCATGGAGTGCGTGCCGATCATGTCGCCGTGCTCGCTCGTAAACACCACGACCGTTGAGTCCGCGACGCCCGCCTCATCGACCGCGCCGAGAATCGTGCCGACCATGTCGTCCACGAGCCTCACGTTGCCGAAGTAGTTCGCTCGCAGCTGTCGCATGCCCGCTTCGGTGCCGGTCGAAATACCGTCGCGCACACAGTCGCTGAAAAGCTCGGCACGAATGCGGTTGAAGAAAGAGCTCGTCTCCGGGAACTGCATGAACTTCTCGTCCACCGGCAGAGTCTCGGCGTCGTACATGTCGTTGTATGGCCCGGAGAACGGCGGGTGCGGCTCAATGGTGCTCACGTAGAGCACGAACGGGCTGGCGGCGTTTGTCCTGATGAAGTCCGCCGCACGGTCGGCCAGGAACGAGGCCATCTGCTTTTCAGGCGGCATGGCGGCGCGCTGGGCCGAGGAGAACGTCCGGCTGCCGGGATGATCCTGTTCGGGCTGATGGCCTTCCTCGACCAGGTGTTCGTGGTAGTCGGAGAAGCGCTCCTGGTCGGCCGGGTCCGTGTATTCGGGCCACCAGAAGTCGTTGCTGCTCACCCAGTGGTCGAACCCGCGCTGCCTGACGATCTCGTCGCCCAGATGCCACTTGCCGATGTAGCCGGTCACGTAGTCGTCAGGGACCATCTGCGCGACGGTCTGCACGTCGGGAGGCATGACGAGGCGGTTGCGCGACATCCCGGCGGCCGGCGGATAGAGGCCGGTCAGGAGCGAAGCTCTCGCAGGCGCACAGACCGGCTGCGTCACGTAGCAGTGGTCGAACACGAAGCTCTCATCGGCGAGCCGATTCAGGTTCGGCGACTCGATCCAGTCGTTGCCGTAGCAGGCCATGGTGTCCTGCCGCAGGCGGTCGGGGAGGATGAACACCAGGTTGGGTCGGTCAGGGCGATCAGGTAGCGACATAGAAGTGGCCTTGTTCGTTGAGTTCGGTGAGGGCGCACTGTACCGGCTTGCCGCGGCTCCAGCCAGCGCGGTTGATGGGAGGCGAGTCGGCCGGGTTCAGGCATGGGGGTGGGTTGCCGCCTGGTTGGCGAGTGGTTCTGGTCGATCGCGGGGAGCCACGTGTGAGTCAATCGGCTCCAGAGGAGATTCTGAGCGCCGCTGGTGGCTCGCCCCGCATCACAGGATCGCGTGAGCTCAGCGACCCACCAACTAACATGAACCTGTGATGCAAGATGAGGCCACAAGTCGGTTACATGGCTGAGATGTCAGCGACGCACTCTTTCAATGCACCCGGCCGAAACCCGGTTTCATGAACCTGGACAGGAAGACAGCGTTGGCAGTCGTGGCAGCGACAGCGCTGGCGGTGACGGCATGCACGCGGGACCCTGGTGAGCCCACGCCGCGCTCCACCTCAGAGCCCGAGGTCACTACAACCGTTGAGTCGCCATCTCCCGAGAACTCGACCGCACCGGCGGTGACAACCTCGGAACCTGGCCTTGACCAGGAACTCCCGTCCGAAACGCCTGCCCCCGCTCAGGACTGGCAGGAATACCGGCTTCCGGACGGCATCGGGACGGACGCGGCGATATCACCACTGGCAGACGGAAGAGTCCTGCTCTTCGGTGGACAGCCGCCCGCTGCCGTTGGCACCGGCCACTGGATCGAAGACCCGGTAAGCGGGGCGCTGGTCAGGACATCCGAGGAGCACCCGGCCGGTTCTTCCAGCTGGATCTTCGACCCGTCGACCGGCAGCGCCGTGGAGACAGATAACCTGGCGTTCGCCATGCCCGGCGTTGGCCTGCTCTACCGGGAATCGGTGCTGCTGCTGAGCGATGGACGAGTTATCGCGGTCGAGCCGATTCGACGCGAGGCCGGAATCCAACGGGTGCAGTACTTCGTCCCGGCATCGCAGTCGTGGACTGAAGGACCGTCAACCGACGTCGGCCC
Organism: Dehalococcoidia bacterium; assembly: GCA_028278465.1. GTDB lineage: Bacteria > Chloroflexota > Dehalococcoidia > Lucifugimonadales > Lucifugimonadaceae > JAJCYX01. Next base: position 9,048 of record JANQEF010000075.1, read on the forward strand.
GATCAGAACGATCGGGCTGTACGAGACCGCCGAAGGACACCTTCTCGTCCACGGACCGGTAGAGGACGATGTCTCAACGGTGCAGTTCGGAGGCGAGGTCTACGCCTACTCCAACGAGAACCAT
>JANQEF010000091.1 GCA_028278465.1 Dehalococcoidia bacterium
GGTCCGGCGTGGATGGAGCCGCGGGTAACATGCCTCCGAAGCGACCGCACAGCGAGGCCCGAAGCATGACCATCTTTGTCGATGACCTTAAGAACCCGGAAGCCCCGGTGTTGTTGCCGGACGGCAGCCTGTGTCTAGTCGAGATGCACCCGAGCCGCGGCTGGATCCTGTGGCTGAGCGCGGACGGCACGGAGCGCCGGGTAGTGGCGAAGACGGGCAGGCCGAACGGCATGACGCTGGCGGCCGACGGCACGCTCTGGGTTGCAGAGTCTGTGAACCCGCCGTCGCTGCTGCATGTGACGCTTGACGGCGAAGTCGAGGTGGTCGCCACGTCGTGTGAGGGCAAGGAGTTCCTGTTTCCGAACGACCTGCGGTTCGGGCCGGACGGCATGCTCTACATGACCGACACCGGCGTCCACATGGACAACTGGCGTGACCTGCCGCCGGGGCAGCGGCAGACGGCGCCGACCGATGCCCGCGTGTACCGGATTGACCCTTCGACAGGTGACGGCGAGATCATCGGCACGGGATACGAGTTCGCGAATGGCATCGCGTTCGCGGCCGACAACACGCTGTATGTCGCCGCCACGCAGTCCGGCCTGATCTACCGGCATGCGTGGTCGAACGGCGCGGTGAGCCGCGAGAAAGAGGTGTTCGGCTCGGTGGTCGACGAGTCTCGGCCGCCGATTGGTTTCCGAGGCCCGGACGGCATGGCGTTCGGCTCCGACGGCAACCTGTACGTGGCGGTGGTCGGGCAGCAGGATGTGACGGTGCTTGGCCCCGACGGCGGCGTGGTCCGGCGCATAGAGCTGGAAGGCCCGGCGCCAACGAACGTCGCGTTCGGACCGCCGGGCTCAGGCAAGCTCTACGTCACCGAGCAGGGCGTGGGCCACCTCGAAGTGCACGAGGTGGATACGGATGGACTGGAGTTGATGAAGGGGTAACCTCCTACGCCCCGTCAAACATCAGCACTGTTCGCGCCACTTCGCCCGCCTTCATCGCACGGAACGCCTCGTTGATGTCGTCCAGCTTGCCGCGGCGGCTCACCATCTCGTCCAGCAGCAGGCGGCCCTGCATGTAGAACTCCACGTACTTCGGCATATCCAGCTTGAAGCGGTTCGAACCCATGCTCGAGCCCTGCAGCTTGCGCTCCCTGAACCCGCTGCCCTCGATCTCGATCTTCGTACCGACCGGGATCATGCCGATGATCGTCGCCGTGCCGCCCGGCTTCAGAGACTCCCAGCACGCCTCGGCCGTCTCCTTCAGGCCGACTGCCTCGAAGGTGTAGTCAGCGCCGCCACGCGTCAGCTCGATGATCGCCTCTACGGGGTCGTGCGAAGACGAATCGACGATGTGCGTGGCGCCGAGGTCCAGCGCCGTCTTCAGCTTCGACTCGTGGATGTCGACGGCGATGATCTGTGCCGCGCCGCCGATCTTCGCGCCCTGTATCGCGCCGAGGCCGACGCCGCCGGTGCCGAACACAACGACGGATGAACCGGGAGTGATCGCCGCCGTGTTGAGCGCCGCCCCGACGCCGGTCGTCACGCCGCAGCCGATCAGCGCTGCTCCCTCGAACGGCATGTCCTCGCGGACCTTCACCACGCTGTTCTCGTGGACGAGCATCTGCTCGGCGTACGTCGCAAGGTTCGCCATCTGGCCGACCGCCTGGTCGCCGATGCTCAGCCTGGGAGTCTCGGTCTGCGACCGGACCGGCTTGTCCTGGCAGCGCGCAGGATGGCCGCTGATGCAGTGCTCACACTTCCCGCAGTAGACAGAGAGACACAGGATCACGTGGTCGCCCGGAGCGACATCGGTCACTGAATCACCGACAGCTTCGACGATGCCGGCGCCCTCGTGGCCCATGACCGTTGGGGTCTCCATCGGGTAGAGACCTTCGACGAAGTGGAGGTCGGAGTGGCAGACGCCGGTCGCTGCGGTGCGGACAAGCACCTCGTACGAGGTCGGCTTATCGACGTGAACCTCTTCGACGCTCAGCGGCTCGTGGACTTCGTGGAATACGGCTGCTCGCATGTTGGACCTCCCTTTTATGCCCGCCAGAGACGGCCGAACGTGAGACTAGGAGAGCTGGCCGGGGCGGCGCAGCCGCATTATTGCACCGCGACCGGTGAATGGGCGTGCCGTACGGGAATCCGTTCAGCCGCGCGGGTCCGCGGGCTCCTGGTCTGCGCCCGCGAAGTCGCTGAACTCCTGCAGCGGCTTGCCGAGTTCGTCGAGATACCAGGTGAGCGATTCAGCCAACGCTGTCGCACAGTTCTTCGTCGGCAGCTCGTTGCAGCTATCGAGCTCGATCAGGTGGCTGCCCGCGACCTCGTCACGAAACTTCACCGCTTGCGCATGCGTTTCGGCCGAGCTGTCCCGTCCGTGAAAGACGAGGACAGGCGTCTTGATCTCGCCGTGCTCGTCGCTGCCTTCAGTCGGCGCGTAGTCCGCCAGCACGAGCGCGCGCAGCGCCCCAGGAGCGAGCAGCGCCGTCTTGCACGCCAGCGCGCCTGCGTCTCCCTGGGCCAGCAGCACAACCGGGTCCTGCGCCCACCACGAGACCGTCACCGGGTCCCACGCGGAAGCCAGGTTTACGCCGATCACGCGGTTGCGCGCCATCAACTCTTCGGCCACCGGACCAACCAACTCCGCCACATCGCCGTCGACCGCGACCACGATGGTCGTGTCAGACGAAACCGAGCTCCACTCGAGCGCTTCGATGCTGCGGCTCGTGTGCTCTATCGTCACAGGCGCTGCTTTGCGGACCGATTCGTCTGCCACCAACTGGTCTCCAATCGTGCTGAAACTTGGCCGCCGGATGCTGATTCACCCTGTTTGAACCGTGCGCACGAAGTATATCCCGGTTACTATTCGCCTCCGGAGACGGAAGCCGCCTGCGCAGGGCGGTTCATCCTGCGGCTAAACGCAGCCAGAAACACCAGGGAGTCGAGCATGGTCACGTCAGAGTGGGGCGCAATCTACAAGGAACTGGGAGCTACGCCGGTAATCAACGCAACGGGCAGCGTGACGCTACTCGGCGGCTCGACGCCGGTCCAGGAGGTAAAGGAGGCGATGGACGCCGCCGACAGCGCGTACATCCCGCTGATTCACCTCCAGGAAGCGGCCGGAAAGGTCGTCGCAGACGCTGCGGGCGTGCCTGCGGCCTACTTCACCTCGGGCGCCGGCTCGGCCCTGACGCTGGTGACGGCGGCGATGATGGCCGGTGACGACGATGACAGGATCCAGCAGCTGCCGGACACCACCGGCATGAAGGACGAGATCCTGATTCAGAAGCGTCAGCGTTACTGGTACGACCGCTGCCTGCAGCTCGCCGGGGCAAAGCTTGTCGAGTACGGCACAGACGAGGGCACCACGGAGCAGGACCTCATCGACGCCATCGGCCCACAGACTGTCGCCGCGCACTTCTACGCCCACGAGCAGGACCCGGCCGACCCGAACATACTTTCGCTCGAGAAGATTATCGAGATCGCCCACGACAAGGGCATCTACGTGACGGTCGATGCAGCAGGGCAGATCTTCCCTCTCGAGAACTTCGGCAAATACGTGCGCATGGGCGCTGATTTCCAGTGCATCGCGGCCAAGTACATGGGAGCGCCGCACTCGACCGGTCTGGCGCTGGGCACCGAAGAGCTGATCCACAAGATCAGCCTGCAGTCGTTCACCGGCTACGAGACGCGTCGGATTCGCGGCGTTGGCCGTCCGCAGAAGATGGACCGGCAGGAGATCATCGGCGTCGTGGCGGCGGTGAAGCGCTGGTTCAGCATCAACCATGAAGACCGCCTGGCGCAGGCAGAACGAATGTCAGGCGAGCTTGCCGCGCCGCTGAGGGACGTGCCGGGCGTGACGATCGAGATGAATCAGAACATCATCGGCCACCAGCCATTCGGCGTCTTCGTCTCGGTTGACCCGGAGGTCACCGGCAAGTCGAACCAGGATGTGGTGGACGCGCTGCGAGAGTACGAGCCGGCGATCTGGACCCGCGTGCCGGACGGCGGCGACAGGATCACGCTGCACGTCTTTGGCCTGGACGAAGGGCAGCCGGAGATCGTTGGCAACGCGATCAGGGACGTGGTCACGCGTTAGCCGCTCAGTCGAGCCTGCCGGTCGTTGCGCTGCATGTTCCGCACCGCTGCTCTGGCGCGCCTGGCGTTAGGCGTTGATTCGGTGCGCTTTGTAGGGAACCTCGCAGGCATCGGTTACAGTTTGCGTCTGCCTTAAAGCGCCCACCGAACACTGGAGTTCCGGACATGCCTGTAGAAACCGTCGCCGTACTCAGCCCGGGTGACATGGGAAGCGCCGTCGGCGCTGCGCTGAAGTCGAACGGCCTCAGGGTCATCACCGCGCTCGTCGGCCGTAGCGAACGCACGAAGGAGCTGGCAGAGAGCAGCGGCATTGAGGACGTTGGCACGCTCGGCGACGTGGTGCGGGAGGCTGACCTGGTGCTGTCGATCCTGGTGCCCGACCAGTCGGAAGCCCTGGCCGCCGATGTCGCGGCCGAGATCTCGAAAGCCGGCAAGCCGGTTGCTTTCGCCGACTGCAACGCCGTCTCGCCCGAGACCGGAAAGCGCATGGCCGCGGTCATAGATTCAGCAGGCGGCAGGTTCATAGATGCAGGCATCATCGGCAGCCCGCCGAGAGGCGGAACGCCGCCGCGGTTCTATGCATCAGGCCCGCACGAAGCCGTGCTCGGTGAGCTGGATGGCCGTGGCATCACCGTGCCGCTGATGGGTGGCGAGGTCGGACGAGCCTCCGCTATCAAGATGTGTTTCGCCGCCGTCTCGAAGGGCACACTGGCCATGTACGCCGCGGCACTCACCGCCGCCCAGTCTCTTGGCACGTACGAAGATTTCATTGCCGAGATGGAGTCGAGCTCGGCCGAAACGCTTGAGGCGATGCGTCGTGTCTCAACCGTGTCCGACAGGGCGTTCCGGTGGATTGGCGAGATGCAGGAGATCGCAGACACGTTCGAGGCGGCGGGCGTGACCCCGAAGCTGCACGAAGGCAGCCGCGACATCTTTCAGATGATCACCGACTCGCCTATCGGGCACGAACGGCCGGAGACGGTCGACCGCTCTCGCAGCCTGCACGACACGGTGAAGCTGTTCGCTGACAGCTGAGAACCGCCCGCCGTTCGCGGGCATCCTCCTCAGAAACCTCACGATCGCTTGCTTTGCACAGGGTGACTCTGCGGCGTGACAATAGGCGCCGAGGAAGCCTCAGATGTCATTGATCTCGAACCGAACCGGCATCAGGTTCGTCCTGCTGTCGATCGCCGTCAACGCCCTGATCGGCATCGTCGTGATCGCCAGCGGGGACTTCTCAGACCTCGAGACGAAGATCCTCGTCACGAGTGTCTTCGTGACCGGCGCGTCGATCCTCTCGATTGTGAATCTCAGCGCTCGCACGCAGCAGTTCCCGCGGTACGTGCCCGAGGCCGGCGCCATCGCGTCCGTGATCGGGTTCGGTCTGCTCATCTATGGGATCTGGACCGACTTTGATGGCGGGAACATCGCCAGGGTAGCGAGCAACGCGCTGGTGTTCTCGTGCGGCGTCGGCTACATCGGGCTGCTTTCCCGCAGCAGGCTGCTGCCTAGGTATCAGCCGGTGCTGCGGTCGGCGTGGCTACTGGCCGCGGTGCTGATCGTCATGATCACGACTATGATCTGGGCTCCAGACGCCGCAGAGAACAGCGCAGTCCAGCGAATCCTGGGAGTCGTGATCGTGCTGCTGGCGGCCGTAACGCTGTCCGTGCCGGTCCTGCACAGGGCCAGTCGTGATGAGCTTGACCAGCCGGAAGCTCGCAGCGGACCGGTCACTATCGCGGTGCGTCACTGCCCGAGTTGCGGCAGCGAAGACCTCGACGTGTCGGGAGAGATGAACGTCTGCCGCAATTGCGGCACCGAGTTCAAGATCAGCTTCGGCTCGTCCTGACCGTTAACCGGCCGTCTGCGCTAGCTGTCTCACTTTCAGCGCGATCTCGGAAAACTCGTCAGCGATCTCGTCAGCCTCCAGCACCGCAGGCTGCTTCGGGTCCAGGAACTCGGCCCGCATCGTCACCTTGCCCAGGAACGGAAGCTGCATCTCGTGTGCGAGTTCCTCGCCGGCGCCGGTGCCGAAGATGCCGCCCGACATGTTCTCGACAACGCCGAACACATTCAGGTTCATCTTCTTGATCATGTTGATCGACCGTTTGGCGTCCAGCGCGGCCAGTTCTTGCGGCGTGCTGACAACCACGAAACCGTCGAGGTTCAGCGTCTGCATCACCGTCAGCGGCGCGTCCGAGGTTCCCGGCGGCAGGTCGACAATCATGTAATCGAGCTCGCCCCACTCGGTCATCTGTAGGAACTGGTTGATGGCGTTGTGGATCATCGGCCCGCGCCAGATGATCGCCTCGTCCTCCTTCTCCTGGAAGAACGACATCGACATCACCTTGACGCCGAAGCGGGATGACGGATGGAACCTGCCGTCATCGTCCTGACGCGGCCCTTCTGAGATGCGTAGCACCCGCGTCACGTTCGGGCAGTCGATATCGCAGTCGAAGATGGCGACGTTGGCGCCTTCCTGCGCAAGCATCACGGCCAGGTTGACGGCCACGGTCGTCTTGCCGACTCCGCCTTTGCCGCTGTAGACGCCGATGCGGTTCTTGATCTGCCCCAGCTGGTCGGAGATCGCCTTCCTCTCCTGGAACTGCTTGCGGACCTGCTGCAGGCGCGCCTCTTCCTGGGGAGTGAGCTTTCTCGGTGATGTCATGAGCAGCGGTGCGCGCATGAGCGCGCCGGACCTTTCGGGAAACTGGGTTGACGGACTGGGCGGGGGAAGGCCTAGTCGATGCCGAGCAGGCGCTTGCCGTCTTCGGTGATCATCTCGGGGTTCCACGGCGGGTCGAACACCACGTCGACCTCGACATCCTCGACATCGTCGATCTCCGCTACCCGCCACTCGGCCTGCTGGGCGATGTACGGTCCCATGCCGCAGCCCTGCGCGGTGAGCGTCATCTCGACATGGACGTCGCCGTCCTCCACCTCGACGTTGTAGATCAGGCCGAGGTCGACCACGTTGACCGGGATCTCGGGGTCGTAAACGTCTTTCAGCGCTTCGTAGACTTCTTTGGTCGTCAGTGACATCGCAGGGCTCCGCAACCGTGCCGGGGTGGATTGTTTTTAGGGATGCCGCAGCATTCCGCCGCACGGCTCGATTTTACCAGAGCTTCGCCAATTGTGGACCGAAATGGTCAGCATTTCGGCGCGTGAACCACAGAACTGGTCGGAACCCCTCGGGGAGAACGGTTGGCGGTCGTGGTTTGGAGGGCGCGTGGCTGGGCCGGAAGACGACCACAGTTTTTGCACAAGCGAAACGCGCCAAAGCTCAGCGCGATAGGTCCGACTGGAGTCAGTCGGGACTGTCCCTGGGCTCGACGACAACCGAGAACAGTTCACCCTCTCGCAGCAGCGCCAGGTGCACGCGTTTGCCAATCAGATCACCCGTCAGAAGCCTGTGCAGCGAATCAGTGGTCGTCACAGGATCCCGGTTCAGCGCGATCAAGATGTCGCCTTCGACCACGCCACCGGTCGCTGCCGCCGATCCTGGCTCTACGCCGGCGACCCGAACCCCGGTCTCGGTGGGCAGCCCGTACTGGCTGACGATGTCCGGCGGCACATTGGCGGTGTGGACGCTGATGCCCAGGTACCCGCGCCGGACCCTGCCGTGTTCGATCAGGGTCGAGCTCACCCATTGAGCCGTGTTGACAGGGACGGCGAAGCTGAGCCCCTGCGCCCATGGCATGACTGCAGTGTTGATGCCAACCACCTCACCTCGTGAAGTGACCAGCGGCCCGCCGCTGTTGCCCGGGTTGAGCGCAGCATCAGTCTGAATCACATTCTCGATCAGTCGGCCGCCCTTCGCCCGCAGGCTGCGTCCAAGCGCGCTCACGACTCCGGCGGTAACGGTGTGCTCTAGGGCGTGCGGCGAACCGACCGCCACCACGAGTTGACCGACCTGCAGCTTCGCAGAGTCTCCCAGCGCTGCGATAGGGCGCGACGACGCGTCCACCGACACGACACCGACGTCTGTTGCCGGGTCGTGGCCGACCACCGCTCCGACCATCTGGGAGCCGTCGGCGAAGGAGGCGATCACCTCTTGCGATCCCTCCACCACGTGGCTGTTCGTCAGGATGTGACCGTCGGCCGAGAAGAGAACGCCCGAGCCGATGCCGGAACGTCCCCGCCGGGAGTTGCGGGACAGGCTGACCACGCTGTCTCGCACCGAACCGGCGGCGGTGACGACCGCCCGCGAGTAGGCGTCCAGGAGCTCGGCGTCTGTCACCGGGCCTTCTTCAGGCTCGACGACCGTCTCAGCGTTGCTTAACAACTCTTAGAACCGGACAGGCTCGGAAACCCGCTCAAGCCGACCGCCACCCCAGCGTCCTCGGCCACACTCGCTCCATCCCGATCGCTTCGCCATCAGCATGTAGCGGAACATCGACGGCGCACGCAGCAGCAGCCTTGGCCGCATCAGGACCATCGGCAGCAGGAACAGCACCGCGAACGGCAGGAAGAACGCGAGCCGCAGCGCGACGCCAACCGCAAACAGCGGCAGCAGAATCAGAAATCCTACGAACCTGAACATCGTCCCATCTCCTTACTCTGGTTGTCTCGGTCTGTCTATCGAACTCGAAATGTGGCTATGCCGCCGGGCCTTTCGATCGCACCTCCGAGACCGACTTGAACGCCGACCTCAGGTCGTTCAGCCACTGCTCCTCCTGCTTGCCGGCGTAGCGCACGCACCATGCGAGCGCCTCGCTGCGCGACGATGCGACACCGGCGTCCACCAGCGTGTCGAGCACTCGCCGCTCGGTGATCTTCAGGCGCGTCATCGACGGCACGCTGATGTGAGTGAAGAGGAACCGGTCGCCGCCTATCGACGCTCCCCACGAGACGTGCTTGCCGAAGCGGTCCTGCGCCTCGGAAGCGATCTCCATGCGCTTTTCGCGGGTCTCATGCCGCCACTCCTTCACCGCCGCTCGCCTCGCTGACTCGACCGCGTCCTCGTCTGTTCCCTTTTCGACCTCCGGGTCCTTTATGGGACCAATGACGACGATCTCGTCGCGGTCTGCAAGCAGCTCGACCTCTGAGTCGAACCCCTCGGCGAGCGCATACCAGTCTTCGGGCAGTCTCTTCTTGAACCAGCTTTGAATCTCTGTGGTGTCAACCGGCATTGGATTCCCGCTTTCAGTGATGTTGTAATTCTGTAATTACATCATTACACAGCAAGTAGAGAGGCGCAAGCGCACCTCGGACAGCTCGCCACACGACCCGTCAGTCGCGGTCCGCAGCGTTGGCAGAGGTCTATACTGACCCGATTGACCAGCAGCTACGCGCGGCGCTATCCGGGAACGGCAAACGTCCGACAGGCGCCGACTCTCCAAGTTCGATAGTCGCTGACAACTGGAAACCGTCTCTTGGCATCACGTTCGACAATCGAACCTGCGCAACCAGAGACGGCGCGCGGCAACGAAGCCGCAGTTACCGCGCCAAGAGCCAGGTCAACCGACGGCGTTGGCGCATGGTTCAAGCTGACCTTCGCATCGCTCGAAAACCGGAGCTTCCGATTCCTGTGGCTCGGGATGCTGCTCTCGATGGGCGGCTTCCAGATGCAGATGATCGCCCGCGGCATCCTGGTCTACGACCTGACCAACGATGCCGCCATCACGGCTATCGTCTCGATGGGCTTCGCGCCCAGCCTGCTGGTCGTCTCGCTCTTCGGCGGCGTGCTTGGCGACCGCATGGAGCGGCGCACGCTGATCCAGGTATCCCAGGCCAGCAACGCCGCCGCCGCGGGCGCTGTCGCCTTCCTGATCTTCGCCGACGTCGTCGAATGGTGGCACCTGTTCGTCGTCTCGCTTTCACAGGGCGCCATGTTCTCGCTGCAGATGCCTGCAAGACAGGCAGCGATCCCGCAGCTGGTCGGCAAAGAGCGGCTCGGCAACGCCGTTTCGCTGAACGCAATGGCGATGAGCCTGATGAACGTCGTCGCGCCGGGGATAGGCGGATTGATCTACGGCGTGAGTGGGCCCGAGGTTGCCTACCTCGTGGTGACCGGGATGATGGTCATCGCCGTCATGCTGACCGGCGCCATCCCGAAGATGTACCCGACGGGCGACGCTGTGCGGCGGTCTGTTGTCGACAACATCACGGCGGGCTTCAAGTATGTGAAGTCCAGCCCGCTTGTGCGCATCATGCTGATCTACAGCATCGTGATAGCGCTGCTCTCGATGCCCTTCCGGATGCTGGTCCCGGTGTTTGCCGAGGACATCTACGGCGTCGACCCGACTGGAGTCGGTGTGTTCGCCATGATGATCGGAGCGGGCGGTCTGATCGCTTCGCTCTGGACGGCCGGCATGCGCAAAGGCCAGCACCGCGGCAAGATCTTCCTGTTCGCCGGCGTCGTCTCGGCCGCCAGCCTCATCTTCATCGGTGCGCTGCCGTTCTACTACGTCGGTGTGATATTCGCCATCGGGATCGGCTTCGGCGAGACGATCCGCTGGGGTCTCGGCCAGGCGCTGATCATGGAGGAGACCGATGATCCGTACCGCGCCCGGGTGATGAGCCTGGTGATGATGTCATTCGGCCTGATGCCGGCTGCGGTGCTGCCGCTGGGCTATGCGGTCAGGGAGTGGGGAGCACAGGCGTCGGTGCTCGGGATGGCGGCGCTGCTGATGGCCGCGTCACTGCTGTTCCTGGTGATCGGCGGCAGGATTAGGCGGCTGGAGTAGGTGACCGCGGCTGGCGATCGCGATAAATCGTGAGTCACTCGCTGGCTGGTGGCGCCTAGAATCGCCGCATGAGCGTTAGCGTCGCCTTTACCGATAACCCCTCGGAAGTCCTGGCCGAAGCGCGGGATTTTCTCTGCGGCGAGCCGGTCAAGAACAACGTGATGCTGACGCTGCTGCATCAGTTGATCAAGCGGCCAGCTCCGAGCCGCCACTGGATTCTACGCACCGGCGAAACCGTCTGTGGGGTGGCGTTTCAGTCGCCGCTGGACTTCCCGATTCTGCTGACAGCTATGCCGGCGGACGCCAGCGATGCGTTGGCTGAGCGCCTCTACGAAGATGGAGTCTATCTTCCGGGCGTCAATTCGAACGCGGAGACAGCGACCGCTTTCGCAGGGCAGTGGGCCGAGCGGAGCAAAACGTCGGTTCGTCCGGTCATGGCCGGCCTGCAGTACGAGTGCCCTGAACTGGTTCAGCCCGAGCAGCGGGCGAGCGGCGCATTGCGGCTGGCTGACCCATCCGAGTTCGACCTGCTGGTCGCATGGTTCTCGGATTTCAACGAGCACACAGGTGGCCTGCCGATCAACCCGGAGGCAGTGACTCAGCGGACGATGGGCGACGACCACCTGTGGGTCTGGGGCAACGACGGCCCGGTTGCGATGGCGATCAACTCGGTGGTCGCGGAGAACACTGTGCGAGTACAGGCGGTCTACACGCCGCCGGGGGGCCGTGGCAAAGGCTACGCAACGACCGCCGTTGCTGACCTGACTGCGATGCTGCTTGGTCGCGGGCTGCGCTGCACGCTCTTCACCGACCTCGCAAACCCGATATCCAACTCGATCTACAGGAAACTCGGCTACCAGCCCGTGCAAAGCGCCCTGCGCTTCGAGTTCGGCTAGTCGCTACTTCAACTCCTGCGGCACCTCGTCTAGCAGGCCGTCGCCGTCCTCGTCACCGATCTCAACGACGCGGTCCGGCTCCGGGTCAGGTGATCCCGACTCCTTCGTTCCCGCCAGCACCTTCCGCAGGTCCATCACCTGGTCACGCAGCATCGCAGCCTTCTCGAACTCTAGTTCCCTCGCGGCCTGCTTCATCTGCTTCTCCAGGTCCTTCACCAGCCGCAGCATGTCATCCTTCGGCAGGTCAGCCGCCGTCACGTAAGGCGTCTTCGTCTCGGCGACCTGGCGGACACGCTGCGTGATGTCCCGCACCTCCTTCACGATCGACTGCGGGACGATGCCGTGCTCAGAGTTGTAGATGCCCTGGATCTCGCGCCTGCGCTCCGTCTCATCGATGGCGTCCTGCATCGACTCGGTAACGCGGTCGGCGTACATGACGACGCGTCCCGCCTCATGCCGCGCCGCGCGCCCGATCGTCTGGATCAGCGACGTGTTCGACCTGAGATAGCCCTCTTTGTCAGCGTCCAGGATCGCCACCAGTGAGACTTCCGGCAGGTCCAGTCCTTCACGCAGCAGGTTGATGCCCACTACCACGTCGTAGACGCCCAGCCGCAGGTCGCGCAGGATCTCGGTGCGCTCCAGCGTGTTGATCTCCGAGTGCAGGTAGTGAACTCGGATGCCCATCTCCCGCATGTAGTCGGAAAGCTCCTCCGCCATGCGCTTCGTCAGCGTCGTTACCAGCACACGCTGGTTCTGCTTCGTCGTCTCCTGGATCTCGTGCAGCAGGTCGTCGATCTGGCCCTCGGTCGGCCGCACCTCGATGTTCGGGTCGATCAGGCCGGTCGGGCGGATGATCTGCTCGACTTTCTGCTCCTCGTGCGCCTTCTCGTACGGGCCGGGAGTCGCCGAGACATAAATGATCTGGTTGACCCGAGACTCGAACTCCTCGAACGACAGCGGCCGGTTGTCGATGGCCGACGGCAGCCGGAAGCCGTAGTCGACCAGCGTTCGCTTGCGGGCGAGGTCGCCGTGGAACATGCCTCGGATCTGCGGCAGCGTGATGTGCGACTCGTCGATGAAGATCAGGTAGTCGTCAGGGAAGTAGTCGAGCAGCGTCCACGGCGCCGAACCGGCGGGCCTGCGCCCCAGCGGTCTCGAGTAGTTCTCGATGCCGGCGCAGGTGCCGGTCTCACGCAACATCTCCAGGTCGAAGCGCGTCCGCTGCTCGATTCTCTCGGCTTCCAGCAGCTTGCCCTGGCCGCGGAACACCTCGACCTGCTCGTCCAGCTCCCCCTCAATCTCCTTCAGCGCCTCGCCGAACTGCTCTTCGGGCGTGATGAAATGCTTGCCGGGGAAGACGTCGATCTCCTCGACCTCCGCCATCACTTCGCCTGTGAGCGGGTCGAGCTGCGTGATGCGCTCCACTTCGTCGCCGAAGAACTGGACGCGTACTGCCAGCTCCTCGTATGCCGGCATGATCTCCAGAGTGTCGCCGCGCAGGCGGAAGCGGCCGCGGGTCATCTCCATGTCGTTCCGCTCGTAGTACATGTCCACCAGCTTGCGGACGACCTTGCGAAGACCGGGCTCCGTGCCCTTCTTGATGTTCAGGACGATCGCCCGGTACTCCTCGGGTGAGCCGAGGCCGTAGATGCAGGAAACGGACGCCACGATGATTGTGTCGCGGCGAGTGAGGAGAGAACGCGTCGCTGCGTGGCGCAGGCGGTCGATCTCCTCGTTGATGTCCGATTCCTTCTCGATGTAGGTGTCGGACTGCGGGACGTATGCCTCGGGCTGATAGTAGTCGTAGTAGGAGACGAAGTACTGGACCGAGTTGTTCGGGAAGAACTCCTGGAACTCTGCAGCGAGCTGGGCGGCGAGGGTCTTGTTGTGGGCGATGATGAGCGTCGGCCGCTGGGCCTTCTCGATCACGCCTGCCATGGTGAAGGTCTTGCCTGAGCCAGTGACGCCGAGAAGCGTCTGGTGGTGAAGAGCGCGGCTTGCGACGCCATCTGAAAGCGCTTCGATGGCGGCCGGCTGGTCACCGGTCGGCTTGAAGTCAGAGACGATCTCGAACTGTCGGTCTGTTGAGAGAGTGGTCATCGGTTGGTGGTCGGTTCGGAGCGACTCTGTTTCGAGCGTGTGGTGACCGCGTTCGGGCTTCGTTGCTTTCAGGCTGGTTCTGCTGAACGACCCGATGCGTTGCTTGATCCCATTTTATCTGGCGCTGACGCCTAAACCCTGACATTTGCTGCCAGTACGACGATGGGTGATGGCAGAAGCGTTACTCAGAATTAAGAAACGGAACCGTTGCGTATTTTATAAAACAGGCGTATGGTAAGAAAACGAAACGTAGTCGTAACGTATTTCAAGAGGCCAACTGCGCCGCGACGCAGGTATCGAAGTTGCGCAGTGAAGCGAACAGATCGCAGCGAGCGGCTCTTCCCAGCACCGATGCGCAATCTACCGACATGCCCGACGAAAGAAAGGTCCTGCCATGACCACGACATCTGCGGTGAATGAGACCGGAACTGAAGGTCCGGGATCGACTCAGACCAGCAAACATCAGCGCCGTTGGTGGACACTCGCGGTCCTGTCACTTTCGCTGGTGCTGATCGGGATGGACAACAGCATCCTGAACGTCGCTATCCCGACACTCCAGCGCGAGTTCGATGCCACTTCGTCAACACTGCAGTGGATGGTCGATTCTTACATCCTCGTGTTCGCTGGTCTGTTGCTGACGATGGGCGGGCTTGGGGATCGGTTCGGAAGAGCGCGGATGCTGCGGATCGGGTTGGTGATCTTTGCTGTGGCGGCGTTCGTGGTGGTGTTCGCCGAGACCTCCGGGCAGGTAATCATCGGCCGCGCCGTGATGGGCGTCGGCGGCGCCATGATTATGCCTTCGACGCTCTCCATCATCATCGACGTCTTCAGAGGTCCTGAGCGCGCACGGGCCATCTCGATCTGGGCCGCTACCGCAGGGATCGGCGTTGGTCTCGGGCCATTGATCGGCGGCGCACTGTTAGAGGAGTTCTACTGGGGATCGGTGTTCCTGGTGAACGTGCCGATCGCGATCATCGCGCTTGTAGCCGGGTTCTGGCTCGTGCCTGAAAGCAGGGATCCTGAACCGAAGCCCGTCGACTTCGTTGGCGCTGGGCTTTCAACCGCGTCCGTATCCCTTCTGATCTTCGCAATCATCGAAGCTCCTTCCCAAGGTTGGACCGCTCCATTGACGCTGGCAGGCTTCATCGGTGCGATCGCTCTCGCAGGCGCCTTCTGGTGGTGGGAGATGAGAGTCGAGCACCCGCTGCTCAACTTTCAGTTCTTCAAGCGACCGCGGTTTTCTGCCGGGGCCGGAGCCATAAGCCTGGCCTTCTTCGCCCTGATGGGAATGATCTTCGCCTTTACCCAGTACCTACAGTTCGTGCGGGGATACACCGCCTTCGAGGCAGGCGTAAGGCTGCTGCCGATCTCAGCCGGCGTGGCGATCGGTGCGAGAGCGGGAGAGCGACTCAACCGGAAGTTCGGCACCAACATCGTCGTCGGAAGTGGGATGCTGCTTCTCGCCGCTACGCTTTCGCTGATCCTCCTCTACGAAACAACAACGCCCCTGTGGGTCATAGAGGTCAGCGTGTTCCTCACGGCGCTGGCGATGGGAACGATGATGGCGCCTTCCACAGACGCAGTCATGGGCGCAGTGCCCACCGAACACGCCGGTGTCGGGTCGGCGATGAACGATGTGACGAGGCAGGTTGGAGGCGCGTTCGGCGTAGCGATCATCGGATCTGTGCTCACCTCCGTCTACTCTTCAAGAGTCTCCGACGCTGTTGGCGCCGTTACCGGACTTCCAGATGCGGCTGTCGAGTCAGCAAGAGACTCGATTGGCGCAGCGGTCAGTATCGCCGCCACTCTGCCCGCAGAAGTCGGTGAGCCGCTCGCCCAGTCGGCCCGCGAGGCTTTCACGGATGCGTTTGGTTTCGCCGTGCTTGTAGGTGCAGTGCTCGCGTTGGTGGGATCGGCATTGGTATTCAGGTTCATGCCTGCCACGGGCGAGTCCTACGAAACCGAACCGGCAACTACTGCACCTGGCGAAGACGTTGTGATTGCTCCCGGTACCGTGACCGAAAGCTCTCGGGCAACGTAGTTAGCCGGGAAACCCGTTATGCTCATCGCAGGATGACGACGAAACCTGAAACCGGCACGCGACGTGGTCGCGGTCGGCCTCGCAGCCAGGAGGCCGACCGCGCCATCGTGGAAGCCACGATGCAGTTGCTGATGGAGGAAGGGTTTTCTAGCCTGACCATCGAGTCGATAGCCTCTCGCGCCGGCGTTGGGAAGACGACGATCTACCGCAGATGGCCGGGCAAGACCGAACTCGTGATCGCCGCCATGTCGAACTTCATGCGTCTGGATGAAGTTCCCGACACCGGCTCGCTGCGCGGCGATCTCAACGCCTTTCACGCTCACCACGGACACGGCTTTTCGCTACGGCTACTGGCAGGTGCGGGCAGTACGCTCATCGGGACCGTTCTCTCGGAGAAAGAGCGAAACCCGGAGCTGATCGAAACGTTCCGCAGCCTCGTCACTAACCGTCGAAGAGAACAGTTCAAAGCCGTTGTCGACAGGGCGAAGGCGCGTGGTGAAATGCGCGAGGACGTTGATCCCGACTACGTCGCCTCAGTGATATTCGGGTCTTTAGTGGCCCGAACGATCGCCGGGATGCCGATTTCGGATGACGTTATCGAGCAGACGATCGACAATCTGCTCGACGGCGTGGTGAAGCGCTGACCGGCCCTAGCTACCCGGAAAGGAGAACCCGAACGACGAGTTGTGTTGGCCGCCATTGAGCCTGCCGTCCATCTCGATCAGCATCGGCACGCTCAGGTCCAGCATGACTGCGGAGTGGAGCGGTCCGCAGTCGACCGGGCGGAATCCAAGGTCGGTGATCAGGCCGGCCAACACCTGTTTCGCTTCGGCATCGTCGCCGGCGAACAGCACATCCCGCGGCTCGCCCGTGTGGTCCACCGGGTCGAGCAACGTTCCGGAGAAGTTGCCCTTGAAGGCAGCCAGCACACGCGCCCCTTTGCCAATGGCGGCTGCGGTCAGTTCGGCGCCGGCGCGGCCATCAGCCGGCTGCGACGCGAACGGGTTGGTGATGTCGACGACGATCTTGTCCCGCAGCAGGTCAGCATGCTTCTCCGCCAGTGGTGCGGCCTCAGCGTATGGAACCGCAATCACGACCACCTCGCCGGCCGTGATGGCGCCCTCGAAGCCGTAGATGCGACTGTCTGCGCCGATCTCGGCCTGGAAATCACTCTTGGTCTCCGGCCTGTGCGACCCGAACGCAACGAAGTGACCGGCGTTCAGCCAGCCCTTGCCAAGCCCTGCCGCCATTCGTCCCGTGCCAAGGATCGCGATTCTCACGGCATTCGCCCTTTCAGATGGATTCGGCCGGTGCCGAATATCCGACATTGGCTCTCTACGGTACCCGGTTTTTCAGCTGATCGACGTACTGCCTGGCGGTGATGCCAGCGGGTAGCCCTGGAAAACCGGGAAGCACGTCATCGGCTCCAACGACCACGGTGGTCCCGGCGTTGTTCACGCTGAACAGCTCGATCTCAGGCGGCTCCCATGTCAGCCTCTCTACCACTATCCATCCGGTATCAATCGCCTCGTAGACGGTTCCGCGCCCGAGCTTCGGGCTGAACTCGGCAACAGGCTCGCCGTCTCTGCTCAACAGGAACAGCTGCTGCTCATGCGTAGGCTCGAAGATGAGCGCGGCCAGGCAGCCTGAATCTGCGAGCCACTGCAGCGTGACCAGCGCCTGCAGGTTGCTTCCTTCCAGCTCCAGTGTGCCAAGCACCGGGCTTTCAGCGCTCGAAACAAGGATCAGTGTCTTCGTATCGGAGAAGCCGCTGAGCCGTCGAGTGAAAGTAATTGCCGATCGCAAGTGATCCGGGCTAACCGCAGGCTGTGACCAAGCGGGGAACGAGATCGCTGTTGAGTCGTCGGAGTTCGGATCGCTCGCCCTGATGTCGTCGGTGGTGACTGAGGCGTCTGAGCCGTCTGGGAGCGTCCAGATGTAGCCGTCGTGCTGCGGGCGGAACGCGGTGACGGATTCGGCGTCGATGCGCGCGCCCTGTTCGCCGCACATCGACAGGACCGATTCGGGCGTGGCCGTCGGCAACGGCGTCGGCGTCTCCGGTTCTGTGGTGGACGAGCAGGCGGCGACCAACCCGGCCGCTAACGCTGCGACCAGGCCCGGATATCTGGACCTGAGTTTCATCGTCGCCTCTCACCGTGCCTGCCGCGCCTTAC
>JANQEF010000119.1 GCA_028278465.1 Dehalococcoidia bacterium
GATCGGCAGCCAGTGGCCCCTTCGTCTAGTGGCCCAGGACGTGGCCCTCTCAAGGCCAAAACAGGGGTTCGACTCCCCTAGGGGCTACCAAACAGGTAGCAAGAGCCGCCGCCTCAAGCAGTTGGGGCGGCGGTTTTGTTTATCCGGCCGCAGAGGGCTCGAACCGGGTTTGGCCGGTCTCGCCTCCGGGGGCGTGGCACAGATTTTCTTGAGATGCGGCATCGAGCGTTTTTGAGCGCCTGAAGTGGACGCCAGAACTCCCTGCCGATCACTCCGGCGTTAAGATCGAACGTATGCTGATCTCAACTTCACACCGGCTCGCCAGTTAATGCGAGGCGGACACGGCGGCCGGGGCGGATTCAACAAGCCCATACCCGAAACGCCGACAAGAAAGCTACGGCGCGGCACTCTGCGCAGGGTTGTGCGGCTGTACCAGCCCTATAAGTGGCAGTTGACCATCGTCCTGCTGATGGTCCTCACCACAGCGGTGCTGAACATCGCAACGCCGCTGCTGCTCAGACGAGTCATCGACGGCGCCCTTGAAGATCGCGACCGTGCACAACTCGTCTGGCTAACGGCCGGCATGATCCTCGTTGCAGCCGCCAGCGGCGTGTTCAACTTGGTCCAGGCGTACCTGAATACCGGCGTCGGCCTCAGCGTCATGCGAGACCTGAGGCAGCGCGTCTACTCGCACCTGCAGCGGCTACCACTCTCGTTCTTCACGAGAACCCGCACCGGCGACATCCAGTCACGAGTGTCCAACGACGTGGCCTCGACCGAGCTTGTGCTGACGGACACCATCAGCAACGTGGTGTCGAACTCAACCATCGTCATCTCGTCCGTGATTGCGATGCTCCTCATCTCGTGGGAGCTGTCGCTCGTGGCCCTGGCTATCGTCCCGATCTTCGTCTTCTTCACTGTGCGCGTCGGCAGGAAGCGGCGCAGGCTGACCGGAGAGTCGCAGAGGGCGCTAGCGGAGTTGACGGCAAGGACCGGCGAGACGCTTTCGGTTTCTGGCGTGATGCTCGCAAAGACGTACGGGCGAGAGAAGGAGCAGCTCGAACGGTTCGAGAGCGACAACGACCGGCTGACGGCACTTTCGATCAGGCAGCAGCTCACCGGCCGCAGCTTCTTCGTGATCGTCCAGACCTTCTTCACGATGGCGCCGGCGCTGGTGTGGCTGGTCGGCGGACTGATCTTCCTCAACTCGCCCGTCGGCGAGTCCCGGGTTTCGCTCGGCGACATGGTGGCCTTCACCGCCATCCAGACCCGGCTGCTGTTCCCGCTGTCAGGGTTGCTGAACCGCGGCGTGGAGGTCACGAGCTCGCTGGCCGTTTTTGACCGCATCTTCGAGTACCTGGACATGGAGCCGCGGATCAAGGACCCCGAGCGGCCGGTCGAGCTGCCTGTCGAGCAGGTTCGGGGCGATGTGCAGTTCAGCGAGGTGACGTTCAGGTACACGGAAGAGGACAGGGTCCCGGCCGGGACGGTATCCGACAACGGCAATGCCCGTGCCAGAACCGATCTCCGGGCGCTCGATGGCGTTCCTGGCGTCGAGAGTGCGGCCGTAAACGACGAATCGCTCGATGAGTCTTTCAAGCTCGGACCGATCTCGTTCGAGGCGCAACCGGGCACATTGACCGCTCTTGTCGGCCCGAGCGGATCAGGCAAGACGACGGCCGGATACCTGATGTCGCGGCTCTACGACCCGACATCGGGCGCCATCAGCATCGACGGCGTGAACATTCGGGACCTGAGACAGCGCGACCTGGCGCGCATGATCGGCGTTGTGACGCAGGAGACATTCCTGCTTCACACCTCGGTCAGGGAGAACCTGAAGTACGGCAAGCCGGACGCTACCGAAGGAGAGCTGATCGAGGCTGCGAGCGCGGCGCAGATTCACGACACGATCGCCGCCATGCCGAACGGCTACGACACCATCGTCGGCGAGCGCGGCTACCGGCTGTCGGGCGGCGAGCGTCAGCGCATCGCCATCGCACGCGTAATGCTGAAGGACCCGCGCATCCTGCTACTCGACGAGGCCACAAGCTCGCTCGACACGCTTTCGGAGCGGCTTATTCAGCAGGCACTTTCCGAGCTGATGGCAGGCCGCACGACGGTTGCGATCGCACATCGGCTGTCGACCGTGATCGCGGCGCAGCAGATCCTGGTGATGCGCGATGGCCAGATCCTGCAGCGTGGCGCGCATGACGAACTGCTCGAGTCGTCGGACCTGTACCGGCAGCTCTACGAGGAGCAGTTCACCGCGGTGCCGTCGCTGGGCGCGATTACCTGAGGCTTTTCGTCGCCTCGGCGGTTGCGACCGGCCACAGTTCGGCTTAATCTGCGGCCATGACACAGCCGCTGCGCCCCATCATGCTCGTGCGTCCGCCGAACGCCATCATCTACGAGGAGTCGTTCTGGGACGAGCTTGCGGACGCCGGAATCCGCGAGGTGGCGCTGCAGTGGCTCTGCCTGCTCGACGACCAGGGACCGGATGCGGGCAACGTCTACCCGCAACCCGAAGACACGCATCCCCGAGCGGTAGCATCCGTCGGCGGCCAGCCTGTGAAGCGCGTGCCGGTTGCGGCCTACTCACCGAATCCTGAACTCTACGAAGGCCTGGACTGGGCGCCGCCGGTTATGCCGGATTCGGTCCGGTCTCAGCAGGAAGAGCTCAAAGCCGCGCTGCGCCTCGCCGCCGAAAAGGGCTTTCGCATCTACGTGATGGATGACAAGGGCTACTTCCTGCACGGCAGCTTCGGAACCGGCCGCCTGAACCCGGATGCCGCAAAGCGCACGCCGAGCGTCACAGACCCCGACGGACCGGCGATGACCGTTGCTCGCGCCAGGGACACGATCGCCAACTTTCCCGAGATCTCCGGCCTGATGCTGGACGGGCCGGACTTCAAGTGGGAGATCAAGCCGGGGCACAGGGACGACATGTGGGCGGAGCCGATCGACACTGAGGCTAATCGCGCCTTCGCCCGATCCAACGATATCGACTTCGAGACGGTGCTGGACGGCCGGTCGAGGTTCCGCGATTTCCTTTCTTCGTTTACCGCTGACAGCGCCCGCAGCTTCATCGCAGACCAGCATGGAGCGCTCGCCGATCATGCGTGGTGGTCGCTGCATCCCGAGTTTTCGCCGTGGTACTCGTTCAAGCAGCAGGCGGTCGAGTGGAGCGTGAGCACGTCGTACACAGGCGTGAAGTCACACCTGCCCGATATCGCGGTCGGGAACTCGTCTCGCCTGCCGTTCTCGACGACACTCACCGGCAGCAACCTGGCACGCAAGCAGCGTTACACCGACTTCCAGATGCCGAAGGAGTACTGGTGGTCGGAGGGCGTCGCCGGCTTCCGCGGGACAGTAGTCAACTGGGTCGACACACTGGTTGAGTGGAATGCCGAGCTGGACGAGAAGCTGGCTTCCGAGTTGTTCAGCGCCATGTTCGACTACCCGATGCCTGCCGATTACCCGGTCGCCAGCTACAGCGAAGAGGCCACGGACGAGTGGTTCACCACGTCTGTTCGCGATCAGACGCTGAAGATGCTGCGGGACAGCGGCGACGCCGAACGGTTCGTGCCGTGGGTAGGGCTTGAGCACTTCGGCAGCAACTGGCTCACACCCTCTGAACTTGACCGGTTGCTCGCTGAGATGAAGACTTCAGGCGCCGAACGCTACTGCTACTTCGTCTACAACTCGCTCAGGCCTGAGTACTGGGATGTGATCCGCAAGCACTCGGCCGGTTAGAGATCACTTGCACCAGGCGCCATCGTCGAACCAGTCGCCCTGCGTGAAGACGTAAACCTCACCGACCTCCAGCGTCCGCACGAAGCTGCCGTCCTGGTAGGCGTCCCACCTGACGCGCACCCGGTCCGGCGCCCTCACAAACGGTTCGACGTTCCGAGCCTCGAACCCGCTGGCTGAGTAGCCGTCGCGCGCGAACTGCGCAGATGCGTCCTGCACGTACCGCTGGAGATCTCGGGCCGCCCTGAACTGTGGGCTGCAGGTCTGGTAGACGGTCTCCCAGTCTTCGCGCTGGATCCCGGCCACCTGCGACCGGAAGATCGCGGCGACTCGAGACTTGATCACTTCATCCGCGATCGGCGTGGCGGTTGCGGTGATCACCCTCGTCGGCCGAAGCGTTGGCGTGCCGCGCGTCTCTTCGCTGCATGCCACTACGACGGCGATCGCGGCCATCAAACCCATGGCGGCGGCCGTTCGCCGGTATGTTCTTACGAATTCGCGCAATCGAAGTGAGTGTTACCTGGAGCGGTGGTGGTGCGCCCGACCGTTCCGCCGTGCACGTAGATCAACGTTGCTCAATTCAGTGATACGCAGGCGAGGCGGAACGGTTTCAGCCCGGCGAAGCAAGTATTACCGGCAACGGCACGTCAGTCCGGCTGCTTCATAGCGTTGATGAACTCTTCCGTCGGGATCGCCGGATAGGTCTGGGTCTCGATCGTTCCGCGTGCGCCCAGTTCGATCGCGAGCCGATGCATCGCCTCGTTGCTCGGGGCCCTGATTATGGTAACGAAGTCGTACTGGCCCATGAGCGCATACTGGGCGACGACCGCACACCCGCGCTGCTCGACTTCGTGGTTCACCTCGAGGATGCGCTCCGGGTGATCCTTGACCCGGTCTCGCCCACGCTCGGTGAGCCGCGAGAGCATCATGTAGACCGGCATGTCATCGTCGTCATCGATGTCACCGACTGGCAACGGTTCGGTGTCGATGGCTGACTCGACGCCCTCCTCGAACCGCGTCCACGGGTTGCTGGGCCTCTGCGGTGGTTCAATGGTCATCGGTCGCTCCTGTTGTCCAGGGGACAGTCAAAGAACGGCTGGCTGCTGCCGGCGAATTCTACCCTCAATGCCTTAAGTACCGATCACGGCGCTCCAACTGTTCGACCTCGCCTACTCCATCTTCGAGCCGACGAACCGCGAAATCGCCCGCGCCGTCGGGTCGGTCCGTACGTTAACGATGCTTGGCTTGCCTGAGGCGAAAGCCCGCTCCAGCGCAGGCTTGATCTCCTTCGGGTGATCGACAGACTCGCCATGCCCGCCCATCGCCACGGCGATCTCGTCAAAGCGCGTCCAGCCAAGTTCGCGCCCCGGCTTGCGGATGCCTTCAACGCGGGCCGTCCAACCCTCGTTGTTCGAGACCACGACGACAACCGGCAGGTTGAAGCGGACCGCTGTGTCGAAGTCCTGGATGTTCATGCCCAGCGAGCCGTCACCATGCAGCGCAACCACCTGCTTGTCCGGCTTCGCCAGCTTTGCGCCGATGGCGTAGGGAAGGCCGACGCCCATGCAGCCGGTCGGACCAGAGTTCAAGCGATGCCCCGGCTCGTAAGTCGGGATCGACTGGCGGCCGTAATGCAGGATCTCGTTTCCGTCGACAGCAAGGATGGCGTCCCTGTCCATCACCTCTCGCAGGTCCTTGCAGAGCCGTAGCGGGTGGATCGGCACCTGGTCGGAGTTTTCCAGCGGTGCAACGCGTTCGCGGCGCTCGGCATCGGAGTCGCGGAGGTGCGTCACCCAGTCGCTGTCTGCGCGGGTCTTGAAGCCAACGCGCGCGACCTCAGCGTTGAGCTGGGACAGCACCGTCTTAGCGTCTCCGACGATGCCGATGTCGATGCTGCGGTTATGGCCGAGCTCCTGCTCGTGAATATCGACCTGGACCAGCTTCGCTTCGGCGCCGAGCCGCCTACCGAACGTCATGATCCAGTTGAAGCGGGTGCCAACAACGATGATCAGGTCGGCCTCGCGCAGGGCCGTCGAGCGCGCAGCGGGGAACGACAGCGGATGGTCCTCGGGGATCAGGCCACGCGAGATCGGCGCTGTGTAGAACGGCATGCCGGTGCGGTCGACGAACTCGCGCATCTCCTCCCACGCCTGCGACCACCAGACTCCGCCACCAGCAAGCAGGATGGGCCTTGTCGACTCCCGGATCAGCTTCACCGTCTCGCGGACCAGGTCTTCGTCACCAGCGGGGCGCGCTCGCTTTCCGGCGCGTGACGGCGTCGGCGCTTCCGACTCGTCAACCTCGCCGTAAAGCACGTCCTCGTTGCAGTCCACGTAGACCGGACCCGGACGGCCGGTTGTGGCGATCCTGAACGCGGTGGAGATCTGCTCAGGGTAGCGTGCCGGGTCTGTCGGCCTCATCACCGCCTTGCTGACAGGCTCGAAAACGCCGACCTGGTCAACCTCCTGGAAGCCGTCGCGGCCAAAGTCCGAGATCGGGCCGGCGCCGCCCAGCGTGACCATCGGGGCGCAGTCGATGAAGGCGTTGTACTGGCCGGTGAGGAGGTTCAGTGTGCCGGGACCGGAAGCCGCCGTTGTGACGCCCGGCTTGCCCGTGACGCGGGCGTACGCGTGCGCCGCCATCGCAGCAGCCTGCTCATGCCGGAAGTCCACCGCCTTGATGCCCATATCCTCCGAGTTGTTGATGATCTCGTAGTTGGGACCACCCATGAGGAAGAAGATGTGGTCCACGCCCTCTTCCTTGAGGGTGCGGGCAACGAGGTAGCTTCCGTCTACTTTTGGCATCTTGGGTTCCGTTTGCTGTCAACTTCGGCTTGAGCCGAGATACGGCTCCTTACCGGGCGGTTTAGGTCGTTCGAGCGCGACCGATCATACAGGTTGAGCTGCGTGGCCAGACGGTTCGTCTATCGATTCCGCAGCCAGTGACGATGCCTGCCCTCGACAGGCTGCCTCAGCCGGTCGGTCGAAGGGCTCGCCGGATCGGTCCCAGCCAGCTTCGCCGCCTCGGTCGCGAGCAGCACGCCACCGGCGAAGTCGTCGAGTGAGATGTACTCAGCGGCGATGGTGTTGTCCGGCCCGGCGTTGTGCCACGCGCCAAGCGGGTACGCCATGCCCGTAACTGAGTAGCCGTGTGCTGCGAACGCGCTCGCCTCGCATCCGCCACCGCTCATCAACTGGCGCTGACACTTGAAGCCTTCCTCGGTCGCCATGATGTTCGAACGTGCCTTCACCAGGTACGCCTCGGCCTCGTTGTCGAACGTCGTGGCGCGATCGCCTGTGCGGATAACTGGCCCATCGCCCTGCTGCGCGCCCGGCAGCGCGAGGCTCGTCTCGACCGAAACAACGACCGTGTCGCGCGGCAGCAGCGAGTCCTCGGCAGCGAGCAGCGCGCCGACAAGCCCGACCTCTTCTGCGCGGGTGAACAGTCCGTAGACCGCTCCCGGTGATTCGAACTCGGCCGCCGCGGCCATTACCGCGGTGATGGTTGCGCAGCCCGCGAGATCGTCGGCGGCGCGCATGCGAATCTGACCGTCGCCAAGGTCGAAGTCAGGCAGATCAAACACTATCGGAACGGGGAGTCGTGGCAGCGGGTCGTCGAACCGCATCGTCACAGACCGCTCTTCCGCGCCATCGGCCGGGCCGACTATCTCTCCGCGAATGCGGTCGGCCCTGAAGTTCCCCGAGTCGGCATCGTCAGGATCCTGGACGATGGCGATGACCGGCGCGCCCGATTGCTCGGTCCACGGCGGCAAACCGCCAAGCACGCGGGCCGTGACAGTCTCGCCTTCCTGCGCCACCGCCTCGAAGCCCGGGTGGTCCATGTGCGCCACGAACGCCAGCCCGCGTGCCCCAGACTCCGATCCCGGCCGTGATACCAGCACGTTGCCCCAGATGTCCGACTGAACGTCCAGGCCCATCGCCGCGCAGCGCGATGTCAGGTAGGCAGCGGCGGCATCCTCGTAGTACGAGGTCGCCGGAAGCCTGCCAAGCTGACCCAGTGTCGTCAGCGCTATCTCACGAAGTTCTGCGTTGTCCATTCGGTCCCGTCGTTCAGATCGCTACGCCGGTGATGTAGTACCCGGAGCCGCCGGACACATCGGCGTTGTAGCGCCGGGTGCCGGACTCGAATCCCGCCTCACGCAGTGTAAGCAGCCACGTCTCGAGCGGAAAGATGCCGTGGAGGTGCCGGTCTTCCTCGACGCTCACCGAGCCGTCCGGCTGCGGGATGAAGAAGTTGAAGATCAGCTCGACCTGCGAATCGGCAGGGTGCGGGTCGTGCACGTACTCGGCGTACGACAGCTCATCGGCCTTGCCCAGCTTGCAGGAAAGGTTCGGCACCGGCGTGATCCCGTCCAGCCAGTCCGGGCCGGCGATGAAGACTCCGCCCGGCTCAAGGTGAGCGCGCGCCGTCTCGAATGTGCTGTGCAGGTCATCGACGGTAAGCATGTACGAGATGGCGTCGAGGACGATCACGGCGTCGAAGGTCCGATCGAGGCGCATCGTCCGCATGTCGCCGACCACATGCTCAGCCGATGGATTGAGGCGCTGCGAGATCTCGAGCATCTCCGGCGACAGGTCGGCCGCTACAGCGTCAACGAAGTCGGTCATGTGCGACAGGCTGTTGCCGCCGCCAACGCCCATCTCGAGCACCTTCGGCCTGTACGGCTCAGGTCCGCCCTGCAGCAGGTCGAACATGACCTCGCGCAGCTCGGCGGCCTCTTCGGTGTAGTCTTCAGGCGCGCTGATCTGCTGCCAGAGGTGAGCGAATTCACGGTACATGCGATGCCGGGACGGGTCAGCAGTCATGCGTCGAGTGTACGCCGGAGCATGCAGCCGTGTTGTCGTCGGGGTTGGATAGAATGCCGCAGCACGGCGGAGCGGCTACGAAAGGCGCATAGCGCGGCCGCCAAAACGCCGACCAGAACAGAGAAAGATATGCCAAAGGTACTTGTCGTTGCAGGGCCCGCGATGCCGGCGGCCGAGCTGGCCGAAGAGCTGAAGCCCGAAGGCTGGGACCTGCAGATGGTCTCGCGGGATACGCCGGAGCAGGAGGTCGTGTCGCAGGCGACCGATGCCGACTTCGTGCTGATCGGCGGTCACGGGGTCTCCGACGACGTCCTGCGCGCCGGCAAGAACATCAGGCTGGTGCAGCTCTGCTCTGCCGGCTTCGACGGCGTGAATACGGTGCTTGCGGGCGAGCTTGGCATCCCGGTTGCGAACAACGGCGGCGCCAATGCCATACCCGTCGCCGAGTTCGCCCTGACGCTGATGCTGAGCACCCTCAGGCACACCGTGATCGCCGACCAGGACACCCGCGCCGGCCAGTGGATGAGGCCGGAGCTGGACGGCCGCGACACGTGGGAACTGACCGGCAAGACGGTAGGCATCGTCGGCGCCGGAAGGATCGGCTCTACGGTGGCCGGTCTGCTGCGGGGCTTCGAGACCACTACGCTCTACACCGACCCCGTGCGCAGTGAGAAGGCAGAAGGGTATGGGGCTAAACGGGTTGAGCTGGACGAGCTGCTGAGCGAGTCCGATATCGTCACTCTCCATACACCTCTGAACGCCGAGACACGCGGTCTGATCGGCCGCAGGGAACTTGGCCTGATGAAACAGTCGGCGGTCCTGGTCAACACCTGTCGCGGGCCCGTCGTGAACGAGCAGGAGCTGATCGAGGCGTTGAACAGCAGGCAGATTTGGGCGGCTGGTCTGGATGTCTTCGAGCAGGAGCCGGTCGACCCGGCGAACCCGTTGCTGAAGATGGAGAACGTGGTCGTCGGGCCGCACCTGGCGGGTAAAAGCCAGGAAAGTTACCCGCGGCGAGTAGGCTTCGCCTTCGAGAACATGAAGCGGGTCTGGGACGGTGGCAAGCCGGAGAGTGTTGTTGGTACGTGAGGGAACGCGGCGAAGTCGAATAGTGTGGCTATGAACGACTACCGGGGCGTGATCATCGAGGAATCGCTCGCAGATCACAGCGTGCTCGGACATGTGACAATCTTGTCGACGAAGGTTGAATCGGTGACGCCGGACCACCAGACTCCTTGGCTCTCGGCGTGGACTCTCCACACGGTTGAAGTGGATAGCGAGCAGGCTAAGGAGGTTGCGGATCGGGTCTCCAGAGCATTGGATAAGGAGCACAGCGGTTCGTGGTACGCCGACTTCAAGAACGACACCCACCACTACATTATCTTCCCGGACGAGATCTTCCACGTTGATCGGAAGAACGCATCGCAGTACAACCAGGCGAAGCGGTACGGCATCGATATCGGCATCCCGGAACACCAGGTCGACTTTCATCCCGATGTCGATGTCTGGGAACGTTAAGTCGACGCGGTGATCTACCCATCTTGAAAGGAAAACGATGGCAGACAGCAACATCAGGGTTCTGTACCTGGGTCCGAGGCGGTCCAATGCCCACAGCGGCATTGACACGGAGCAGCAGTCCCGCGCCGTGACCGCTATTGGCGGCGAGTTCATCCGCTACGAGGGTGATTCCGACGGTGAGATGATCGAGGCGCTCAAAGACGTGGACGTCGCTATCAACCAGGGGCACGGCTTCAAGCGCGAGTTCTTCCTCCACATGGGCAACAACGGCCGCTGCAAGGGCCTGGTCTCGTTCGGCCACGGCTATGACGGCATGGAGCTGCAGGCCGCCGTCGAAAACGGCGTGGTCCTCGCCAACACCGCGTCATTCGGCACCGAAGAGGTCTCAA
>JANQEF010000211.1 GCA_028278465.1 Dehalococcoidia bacterium
ATGCCGACGGCACGACGGTCGCCGTGGTCGGCGGCGGCCTCGACAGCATCTATCCGGCTGAGCACGAGTCGATGGCCGTGGAGATGATCGAAAAGGGCGGCGCAGTCGTGTCCGAATATCCAGTTGGAGTGCGCCCGAAGCCCGAGCATTTCCCGCGCCGCAACCGCGTCATCAGCGGCCTGACGCGAGGCGTCGTCGTTGTCGAGGCGGCGCGCAAGTCCGGGGCGATGCTAACCGTTAAGTGGGCGCTGGAGCAGGACCGAGAGGTGTTCGCCGTCCCTGGGAGCGCGCTCTCCGTCAACAGCGAAGGGCCGAACTGGCTCATCAAGCAGGGAGCGAAGCTAACCACCAGCCACCTCGACGTGCTGGAGGAGCTCAATATCTCGCCGCCGGTGGCCGAACCCGCGAGGGGTAACGGCGAGCCTGCACAGGGCGAATTGGGGGTTGACAGCCTCGCGCGTAAGAATAATGGAACAGACATTGAGTATCGGGTCCATGAGCACCTGGCATCGCTGGGCGCTCCGGACCACGTGGATGAGATCGCCCGCTCGACAGGCATCCAGGTGTCGGAAGTCACCTCGACGCTGGCCGTGCTCGAGCTGAAAGGGCTGGTCGACGAGGTTGCGCCGATGACGTTCCTGTCGCGACCTCATGCTGAAGCGAACAAGGACTGACCGGGAGTCAAGATTAGTTGCCTAAGACCGCCGCGAAATCGAAGAAGAGCCTCGTCATAGTTGAATCGCCCGCGAAGGCGCGGACGGTCGGCCGCTTTCTTGGCAACGACTATGTCGTGAAGGCCTCGATGGGCCATGTGAGAGACCTGCCGGCGCGCGACATGGGCGTCGACATCGACTCCGGCTTCGAGCCGACGTATGTGCAGGTCCGTGGCCGCGCCACGGTGATCGCGGATATCAAGAAGGCGGCGAAGGGCGCTGACTCGATCTACCTTGCGACCGACCCGGACCGCGAGGGCGAGGCGATCTCCTGGCACCTTGTCGAGGCGGCGGACCTGGATAAGAACGACAATCTGAAACGCGTCGTCTTCCACGAAATCACGCAGGACGCCATCGAGGACGCGTTCGGCCACCCGCGTGAGATCGATATGCAGCTGGTGAACGCGCAGCAGGCGCGGCGCATCCTCGACAGGATTGTCGGCTACCAGCTCAGCCCGGTGCTGTGGAGCAAAGTTCGGCGCGGTCTGTCCGCAGGGCGCGTGCAGTCGGTGGCGCTGCGGCTGATCGTCGACCGCGAGCGTGAGATCGAGGCGTTCAAGCCGGAAGAGTACTGGGTGATAACGGTCGACCTGAAGTCGACCGGCGAGAAGGCTCGTAAGTTTCGGGCGAACCTGTACCAGCTTCACGGCGAGACTGGGAGGCCGAAGGTCTCGAACGGCGAGCAGGCAGGCGCGATCGTCAAGGACCTGGAGGCTTCGAACTTCAGCGTCAAGAAGGTGAACCGCCGCGAGGTGAAGCAGAGGCCGAGAGCGCCGTTCACCACCAGCACGCTGCAGCAGCAGTCGGCCCGCTCCCTGCGATACGGCGCCCAGCGCACGATGCGCCTTGCACAGCAGCTTTACGAGGGCATACAGATCGGCGATGGCGAGCCTGTCGGCCTGATCACATATATGCGTACCGACTCGACCAACCTCTCGGCAGCCGCGCTGTCTGAGGCGAACGACTTCATCAAGTCGACCTACGGACCTGAGTACGCGGACAAGCCGCGCACCTATAAGACGAAGAGTCGGAGCGCCCAGGAGGCGCACGAGGCGGTAAGGCCGACGTCGATCGCCAACACGCCGGAGCGCGTCGCTCAGTACCTTGAGCAGGACCAGTTAAGGCTGTACGACCTGATCTGGAAGCGCATGGTCGCCAGCCAGATGACGGACGCCATCGTCGATCAGACGACTGTCGACATCGAAGGCATCAACCCGGACGGCAGGAACCACACGGTGCGGGCGTCCGGCTCGATCATCAAGTTCCCGGGCTTCCGGACGCTGTATATAGAGGAAAAGGACGAGGACGACGAGTCGGAGGAGTCTCGGGAGCTGCCAAACCTGAACGAGGGCGACACGACTTCACGCGAGAAGGTGAACTCCGAGCAGAAGTTCACCCAGCCACCACCACGCTTCACTGAGGCGAACCTAATCCGAAGCCTGGAAGAACTTGGCATTGGCCGCCCTAGCACCTACGCCTCAATTGTCAGCACAATCGAGCAGCGGCAGTACGTGGAGCGAGTGGCATCGCGCTTCAAGCCAACGCTGATCGGCACTGTTGTTGCGGACCTGCTCAAGGAGCACTTCCCCAACATCATGGACACCGGCTTCACCGCCGACATGGAGTCGAAGCTGGACGCCATCGCTGACGGCGACCTTGAGTGGGTGCCGATGCTCGCCGACTTCTACGCGCCGTTTTCGGAGCGCGTTGAGACGACGATGAAGAACGCGCCGCGCGTCGATCGTGACAAGTTGGTTGAAAAGTCGGACGAGAAGTGCGACGGCGACGAGGAGATGGTGATCCGGACGGGCCGCTACGGGAAGTTTCTCTCGTGCTCGCGGTTCCCGGAGTGCAGGGTCGCCTTCCCGCTCAGGCCGGGAGAGAACGCCAAGGGCGATGTCATTGAGCAGTGGCATGCACAGCGTACGGATGCTATGGGCAGGTGCTGGCGACTGCACCCCGAGGAAGCTGCGCGTGTTGCGGCGGAGGCCGAGGCGCGGGGACGCAGAGGCCGCAAGAAGGATGCCGACTCGGACTCCGACGACAAGGGTGGCTCGAACGGCCGCCGCCCCTTGCGCAGGCGGAGGCGCGCCGCGAAGTCGTAGCTACCTGGCCGGAACAGGCGGTGCGTTGTGACAACTCGCACGCACCTGCCCGGCCTCAACTACTCGCTCCGGGGCAAGCCGTGGGCGAGCCATGTCCGTGACTTCGAGCAGCACCTGCGCACGGCGCGGCAGCTTGCGCCGCTGACGGTCCGCAACTACCTGAACGACCTGACGCCTTTCTTCGAGTACCTCGACATGAAGGGCGCGCCGGACCTCGACCGCGCCGACCGGCTGTTCCTGCGCGGCTACCTGGCGTGGCTGCTGGAGATCGGCTACGAACGGTCGAGCATGTCCCGCAAGCTGACGTCTCTACGCGCCTTCTACGGCTTCCTGGCAGACCGCGGCATCGTCACCCGCAACCAGACCGGTTCCGTCTCAGCCCCGAAACCGCAGAACCGCCTGCCGGTCGTTGTCTCGGCCGAGGAGATCGAACGGCTGATGGCCGCGCCGGACACGAACCGCGCCGCCGGGATGCGTGACCGCGCGCTGCTGGAGCTTCTCTACGGCGCTGGCCTGGGTGTTAGCGAGGCACAGGCG
>JANQEF010000243.1 GCA_028278465.1 Dehalococcoidia bacterium
CGGTGCGAAATTTCTCACACCTAAACTCCTTCACTCAGAGGCGGGAGGAGCCGGGAGTTGTCCCACCACATGCGTACTTGCCCGCGAAGGGCAAATTGATGCGGGGATTCTGACAGGTGCCCGGGAAATGTCAACCACTCCAATCGGCTCATCGGATGAACATCCCGTAAATGGCGCCCCGGAGACGGAACGGCGGTATGATCGGGCCGCAGCAGCGACGGCATGGTTACCGCTGCGAATCTATCCCTTCAACCTCCACCTCAACTCGGGAGACCCATGAAGTACAACAAGCTCGGCAATACCGGAGTTGAAGTCTCGGAGTTCTCACTTGGATGCTGGCCTTTCGCTGGCGGCTCCGTCTGGGGACACCAGGAAAACTCAGATTCCATCGCCACCGTCCACGCCGCGCTCGACGCTGGCATCACCACCTTCGACACCGCCGAGGGTTACAACGACGACCAGCACTCGGAAGAAGTGCTCGGCCAGGCGCTGAAGGACAGACGATCCGAAGCGGTGATCGCAACCAAGCTCGGCGGAGCGCACCTTGCGGAAGGAGACGTCGAGGCGACCTGCGACGCATCGCTGAAGCGGCTCGGCACAGACGTGATCGACCTCTACCAGATCCACTGGCCGAACCACGAGGTCCCGATCGAGGAGACATACCGCGGCCTCGAGAACCTGGTGACGAAGGGCAAGGTCAGGGCGCTCGGCGTCTGCAACTTCGCAACGCAGGACCTGACTGACCTGCTGGCGGCCGGACCGATCGTGACCGACCAGCTTCCGTACAGCCTGCTCTGGCGGGCCATCGAGAACGCCATCCTGCCGAAGTGCAACGAGAACGGCATCGGCATCGTTTGCTACAGCCCGCTCTCGCAGGGGCTGCTAACCGGCAGGTACGCCAATGCAGACGAGGTGCCGGACGGCCTTTCACGCTCCCGGCTGTTCAAACACGACAGGTCGCCTCTGTCACAGCACACTGACGCAGGCGCAGAAGATGAGGTGTTCGCAGCGATCTCCGAGGTGCGAAAGGTGGCGGACGAGCTTGGCGAGCCGATGGCGAGCGTGGCGCTGGCATGGGTGAGGCAGCAGGAGGGCGTTGCGACGCTGCTGATCGGCGCTCGCAACACCGAGGAGCTGGGCTGGAACCTGCCGGCGGCGGACCTGGCGCTCGAAGACGATGTGCTGGCGCGACTGACCGCGGCTACTGAGCCGGTGAAGACCTACCTGGCGGGCAACGCCGACATGTGGAACTCCGATAACCGCATGCGGTGATAGGTGTTTCCTGAGCGAAGCGCAGCGAAGTCGAAGGATCTCTGGCATTCAGAGCAGGTCCTGACAGGACGGCCTGGTTCCTCAAGAGACCCTTCGACTCGCTCAGGGAACACGATCGACGATCCCCTCAACCTTCGTCCCGAAGCCGGCGCGAGGGACCCGGTGGGCGGGGCGTCGTATCTGCAGTCGTCTCCGAATCGGCACTCACAGGACCGGTGTCCCCGGAGAGTGAACTTGACGAGACGTCGTGCCCAACCCCTCATCCGGGTCCTTCACTGCCGTTCAGGACGAAGGTGTTCCCCGACCTCGCATCCAACTCACGGTTTTAGGTGTTTTGGCCCTGTCTTCTTAACCGGTGTGATGTAGAATTTTCAGGCAACTGGAACTGTTCTGCAGCACGGTTGCGCTCAATCGCTCCTGAACGGAGCAAAAAGCAGATAGCAACAACCCGCTGAGTCCTGCGTCGAAACGGTCCACTCTCCCAACTCAGCGCACCGTCCACACAGCCGTCGCTACTACGCGCACCGGCGGCTTCAGATAGAACATGGTCGCCAAGCCATCCCCGGGTGACGACAGCCCCGCACAACTGCCAGCGGACATCGGTGGCCTGAATATCGGTTACGCCGCCGAGATCCTCGAACAGAACGGCGCCCATCAGCCCACGCAGCCTCCAGTCCAGGTCAACGGCCACGCCGCCAACGGCAGCTACGCCGGCGTCGACGCCGCAACATTCGATCGCATCAGGTCGTACGCCGCCGCCATACGAGACTTCGGCTTCCGCGCCGCCGACCTCGACCCGCTCGGGTTCGCGCAACGCTCGGAGCCTTTGCTCACTCCAGAGTTCCACGGCGTTACTGAACGGGCACTGCAGATGCCCGCAAGAGCGCTGCCGGTACTCGCCAGCGGACTGCAACCACTGCCGTCGAACGCCACTGCGGCCGACCTGATCAAGCAGCTCCACGCCATCTACTGCGGCACCACAGGCTACGAGTTCGCCCACGTCCGCAACGGCGAAGAGCGCAACTGGCTGTACGCGCAGGTCGAATCGGGCCAGGGCACCTTCCTGACCGACGCGCAGAAGACATACCTGCTGCAACTGCTCACAAAGGCCGAGTCGTTCGAACGGTTCCTGCACCGCGCATATCCCGGCCAGCGGTGGTACAGCCTCGAAGGCATGGAGTCGCTCGTCGTCCTGCTCGACCAGGTCGTCCTCTACTCGTCGCACACAGACATCCGCAACATCGTCCTGGGCATGACGCACCGCGGACGGCTCAACGTCCTCGCCCACATATTCGACAAGCCGTACGAGGACATCATCGCCGGGTTCGCAGAAGGCCACTTCGCCCAGCTTGCCACTCTTGAGGCCTCGGGCTGGATGACAGATGTGAAGTACCACCAGGGAGCGAGGCTCGACCGAGACGTGGACGGCGACGGCACGGCGGACGTTCGGCTGATGATGCTGCCGAACCCGAGCCACCTGGAGATGGTCGACCCGGTCGTTGTTGGCGCGGTGCGTGCGATGCAGGATGCGGCCGGAAGCGCCACCGAGTCGATGGGCGTGATCGTTCACGGCGACGCAGCATTCGCAGGGCAGGGCATCGTGTCCGAGACGCTGAACCTCGCCCAGCTCCCGGCTTACCGCACCGGCGGCACGCTGCACATCATCGGCAACAACCAGATCGGCTTCACCACCGAGCCGCATGACGGCTACTCGACCGAGCACCCGTCAGACATCGCCCGCGGCTACGACGTGCCGGTGATTCATGTGAACGCCGACGATATCCCGGCGTGCGTCTCGGCTGCGAAGCTGGCGATCGCTTACAGGCAGCGGTTCCACAAGGATTTCCTGATCGACCTCGTCGGCTACCGCAGGTTCGGTCACAACGAGAACGACGAGCCAGGGTTCACGCAGCCCGTCATCTACAAGAAGATTGCCGCCC
>JANQEF010000309.1 GCA_028278465.1 Dehalococcoidia bacterium
CGACGCTGCTGGCGCCCAAGAACCTCAGCTCCGCCGTCGCCTCGCTGCCCGAGAGACCGAGCACGATCCTCAGCGCGGATGCGGTATCGCCCACTGCGAAGCCTCCGTCGAGCAGCGCAGCGATTGCCGCCGGAACGTCCGCGCGATCGCCCAGGCCAAACACCTCCTGCAGCGCCTCTGCGGCCTCTCTCACGTTGTACCCGCCTTCCCTCAGGAAGCCGACTGCCTCTGCGGCCGTTGTGCCGGGCGAACGCGCTACTATCCCGTGCGCCGTATCGACTCCCCGGTAGCCGCCCTCGAACAGCGTGTTTGTCAGCACCACGTCGTCGTCTATTTCGTACACGACCGCGATTGCGCTGTAGGCGCCCTCCGCCGAGTAGTTCTCCACGAACAGCAGTTGCGCCACCTCGACCGGCGTCAGCCCGAACTCCTTGCGCAACTGTTCAGCCAGGTCTTCTGCAGACCTGCCGTCGCAAGCGAAAACGCGCGCCCGAATCACTGATTCGGCCTTCATTCCGAACTGGATGCTGACGTTGTTGATCAGGTAGTAGATAACCGCTTCGCCGTGTTCATTCAGGCCGAACCGTCCGCGTCGCTCGAACGACGCGGCAGCGGCGCCGATGTGAAGGTCACACACATCGATGTCGATATTCGCCTTCGTGAAGATGCGGTTGCGCGCTCCCCAGTACGCCCAGTACCGGTTTCCAGCGACCCGACGCAGCCGCATATAGGTCCTGCTGCCCCGCGGATCCTCGGAGATGATCTCTTTCGAGGTGATCGTGCGCACCGTCTCGCAGGTTGTCACCTCTTCTCCGTCCACGAACGTGGAGCGCTCTTCACAGACCTTGATTCTCAGGTGGTCTTTGAGCGTCACGTCGCCCCCGCGCCTGAGCGGAGGCCTGAAGGTTCCGCTGAACGGCGGCATCCACTGGACCGCGTCTGAGATGTCGAACTTCTCGTTGAACGGAACGGTGATGGTTGCCGTCCCAACTCCCTGGTCGCCGTCCGTGACCGTTACGGTGATGGTGTGCGGCGCGCCTTCGGCGAGGTACGAGTGTTTGCCGGAGATGTAGACGCGGCCGTTGACAGGATTCACCGTCGCAGGCTCCGTCGATGCACCGTCACCCCAGTCGATCGTGTACGTGAACGGGTCCGGGTTGCCGGGGTCGATGATCTCGGCGAAGACCATACCCTCTCGGAACAGGATCGCCTCTATTGAGGCGGCGATCGGGATGACCTGCGGATCGACGTTTCCGACCTTCAACTCGGAAGTCAGCGTGCCGTCTTCTTCGACGATCGTGATCGCGTAGTCAGAGCTGCCTCCGTCCTTGTCCATGATCCGGGCACCGACACCGATGGCAGTCCCGGTCTCGATGCCGTCCCGCACCAGCTGCTCAGGGATGAAGACAACCGGTGAGCCGAGCGAGACCGGCTCATTCCAGTCACAGAGCAGCTCTTGGTCATCGAGCGGGGCGCTGCCTGCATGGTTGTCGAAGTTGAACATGTAGCAGAAGAGCGAGCTGACGTCGGTCCTGGATGGGTCGACCTGGTGGATCAGCGCCACGGTGGCTCCAGAGCCTTCGCCGATTCCGGGATCGAAGTCGAGGGTCGCTTCGGGGTCCACGTTGTTCACCGTGATGCTGAAGTCGTGGCAGGTCCTGCCGCCGTCCTGCTCGTCAGTTACGCAGGCCGTCGCCGTGTAGGCAGGGACGGTGTCTGGCTCAGGTGTGTTGTCGTCGTAGCGGTGGAGGAGCTGCTCGACGAACGGGAAGCTGCCGGTGCCGGTCAACTGCTTCGAAGTTGTCGGGCCGAAGGCGTCTTCCGTCAGTGGAGGCGAGGCGATCGGATCGAAGTTCCACTCCGGCGTATCCGGGGTTCGCCAATCCACCGTCATGTCCCACGTCTCCGCGCCCCAGTCGATGAACTTGAACTGCCTGTCCAGTACGTCTCCCTCGCTAATCGTGTCGTCGCCTATCGGATCGAGGAGAGTCGGGGGCACACCGATGATCGTCTCGACATCCATGTGATCGATCGTGTCGCTGGCGATGCGGATCGCAAGCGCAAGTGGATCGGCTGCGGTGCCATGAAGCGGAGTCCCAGACTGCTCGCCGGGGATCGTCAGCGTGTCGATACCGGGACCGCCGTAGAAGCTGTCGCTGCCTGAGAGCCAGAGCGCGGAGTCGTCTCCCGGTCCGCCAGTCACCATGTCGGCGCCTGATCCACCTTCGAGATGATCATCGCCACCGCCACCGTCGATCACATCGTTGCCTATCCCGCCTCTAGCGACGAGCGGGACGTCGATCTCCGGGGCGACCTTGACGGAATCGTGGTCCTGGCCAAGGTCGGCAACGATCTTGTCAACCTGGGCGGCATTGAACCGCATCTCAGGCTTGGCGCGTTCGCCGACCCACTTGACGACAATGTCGTTCCCCATCAGGTTCAGATCGAACTTCTCCGCGACGTCGCCCTCGTTGTCGGACCGTTGATCGGCCTCCGGGCCGGCGTGCAGGATCAACTGGCGCTCACCTGTCGTGGGATCTGTCTCGAGCCTGGCGATGATGCTGCTGAGCTTGCACGCGATTGAACTGCTCCACAGCGTTCCGCCGTTGCGGTAGCTCTTGTTGAACACGGTAATGCCGAGAACCTTCGCCTTCCCCGAGAACGACAGGCCCCAGCTGCCAGAAGTCGCCAGCTGGAACATGCAGAGCCTGTTCGCTGCCCGGGAATCTCCGGCTCCAGGGAACCTGTGAGAGTCGGCTATGGCATTGATCTCGTCGAAGTAAAGCCTGCCGTCGCCTCCGCCCCTGCCAACAAGGGCGGGTGACTCGTCGAACAGGTCGAGACCGGCGGTCGCTGAGAAGCTGCCGCTGCCCTTGAAGCGGACGGAAGCGACTTCGAAGCCACCACCGACCTTGAACTTGCCGTTCACGCTGGCGTAGACACTGGCGCCTACGCTCACCTCGGTACCTTCGCCGTCGATCAGGAAGATCCCATCAAGAACGTCGCCGGTCTGGACGCCGCGGCTCGAGTACCCGAACCCGCCAGTGAGCGCCAGGCCGATGCCGCCGTTCAGCGCAACGGTAAGCTGGCCGCTCGCGAGGAAGCTGACGCTCAAACCCAGCGTTTCCTTCTTGTTGATGCTCGGCCCGATCCTGACCGGACGGTCCTTCGGTATCTCGAACCGGACGAAGTCGACCTCATCGGTGAGTTGTCCGCCGAGCACGATGCCCATGATTGCCGGGAAGTCGGTCAATATCGGCAATGTCAGGTATCCAGCGGCCGAATCCTTCAGCTTGTTGGTGAGCTTCGACGCGCCACCGGGTGGACCTGATGCCGATGTCATCTCAACGAACGCTTTTTGCGCGGACGGTGAGAGAGGTTCCGTTCCACCCGGCTTCGTGTAGTGGTGATCGGGCGTATCGGGGAAGACGTCGAACGACCCTATCGGGAGGAGCCCGCTGCCTCCGCCGAATTCGGGATCTGTCAACTCATCGATCAGCGTGGGTAGATCGGATAGGAAATCGAATATGTCGCAGCTGACACCGGCGTTTGCCGCGTTGCAAACGGCGACGATGAAACTCCGCATCGTCTGGTCATCGAGCAACGGGATCCTTGCGTTCAGCGCTCCCTGGATCTCCGGGCGCTTGAGCGGGTTGTCCTGGTTGAACCTCTCGAGCGCGTCCACCACGACACCGGTGATCGACCCGAGCTTGAGGCTCGCATTGTCGATCTTGAAGTCGGGTCCCTCGCTAGAAGTCAGGTCCCAGTCGAACACGATAGGCAGCCTTAGGCCAACCGCCTTGTCGTCAGCACCGGTGCCGATGTCCAGGTGTATCGTCAGGTCCGCATCGACCACGGCGTCTACGGAGGTGTTGAGAACATCACCGAGCGGTGTCCTGCGGTTGACGAGCTGCGCCAGGGGCAGCTCAAGAGGCATCTGGACCTGTAGCCCTGCTGCGGTTCCACCCTGGAGCGCCCCGCCCACGCGAACATGCGCCTCGGTTTCGTCGCTCATCGGCTCCACGGTCGCGCTCAGTCCGGCCAGTTCCAGCGTGATCGGGCTGGCGTCCATGCTCTCAAGGTCGAAAGACGCGAATGTCTCGAACAGGCTTCCGGTCTCATCGTCGATCGGCCTTGGCGAGTAGAGGAAGAATCCGTTTTCCTGGTCGAGGCCCATGCCGATCGACAGCTCATAGCCAATGGTCGCCGTTGCCTCACTGACGTCCAGCTGGATGTCGACCAGCGGCTCCAGCCCAAGGCCAACCTTCGTGGCGTTGAGCACATCCCTCTCGTTCCGCAAGATCAGCTCGACCCTGATGCCAGAAGCGTCGGCAAGGGTCAGGTCTTCGTTCAGGTCGCCGTTGTGATCGGTCCAGAAGACGGCGACCTGGCAGCCCGGACAGTCGGGAGCGTCGGGCTGGATCAGCTCGACAAGCTCGTTCTGCAGGAGCATCGCCGGGTCGTTCTCTTCAGCCGTCTCAAGGGTCTGGTCGATCGTGTCGGCGACGTCCTGCAGCAGGTCCGAGATGGAGTTGAAGCCGTCCACCACGTCAGGGCCGACGGCCGGGATGCCGCCGCTGACATCTGCGATCTCGTCCGCACCGCGCGACATGAAGAGCGCAGTCTCGATGGCGCCGACCGCCAGCGTGCCAATGTTCAGCTGGACCGATTGCAGGAGTGCCCGAACGTTGGGCTTCTTGAACTCGGTCGTTATCGGCGGAGGCGCGGAGCCAGGTACAACACCCTGGATTGTGATCTCCGCCAGCGGACCGCCAAGCTGCGGAACGTTCAGAGTGACCATTCCGTCGACGGGCAAAGACCCTGCGGTCATCACATTTATCACCGGCGTAGGGTCTGGCGGCGGATCTCCGGTTGGAGTGTCCGAAGTGAAGTCGGCAAGGTAGATCGTGGTGCTGTCGCCGAACTTCAGAGTTGCGGTGAAGCCGCCGTCCGGTTTGCCTATGGTGGCGTGTCCTGTAACGGACGCCTCCAGCGGGCCAAACCGCACGCCGCCGCTCAGGTTGTCCACACTCGCCTCGACGTTGAACCTCGGAGCGATGTCGCGGACGAAGACACGCTCGTCAAGCGCCGAGTCGTTGAACACGATTCCGAGCTCCGGCATGAACTCGAGGGTCGCCCGCGCGTTGATCGCAGCGCCGTTGTCCGCTGGCGCGATATTGAAGTCTTCGAACTCAAGGCTCACCGGGAACGAGGCCTCGGCCTCCAGCCCGGCATCGAATTTCAAGGTCAGTTCTGGATCGGAGTCGACGTCGCCGGGAGTGAATGTCAGCGTGAAGTCCTGCATACCCTGCTCAGCAAGAGCCTCGTTCGCAACAGCCACAAGCTCGTTAACCGATGTCGGCACGTTGTCACGGACGAAGTCGGATATGTCCTCGAGTTTCCGGGTGAAACCGAGCATCTCGTTGACTGACACGTCGACGATCGGGATCTTCTGATCGGCGCCGTCTTTCGCCGCGTTCTCGGCCAGTCGGTCAAGCAGATCGGGGATCAGGGCGATGATGTCCGAGGCCGTCATGTCCTTGACGGATAGCGCGTCGCCAAACGTGTGTCCGATGGCGAGCACGCCTGCGTCTACGTCTCCTGGCCCGGCGATCGCGCTGTCGCGGAACTCGAAGTTCTGATCGTCCGGCTTACCGGGTGGGAACGCTCCGGCGATATCGCCAGCGATATCGACCTGCGCAGATACGCCGAGAAGGTCGTTGCTGAAGGTGAAATGACTGTCGACGTCGTTCCCGGGCACGTCAAAGTCGAGAACCGAGCCGATGTTCCGCTCGTCAGTGGCCGGGTCCAGCACAGTGGCTACCAGGAACTCGGCCAGGTCCAGCTTGTCGTCCTGCAGTCCGGTCGCGGGGTCGATGGACGTCAGAGTCAGGCTCGGGTTCAGCTTCACTGTGCCGTTCGTCATCGACAGGTCCAGGAAACCGAGTTGCGCCGAGGCCTCGAGGCCGGAGACTTCGATCAGGACCTCACCTGTAGCGAGCTGCTGGTCGGCCGGGACATAGATCCGGTGGGCGATGGTGATGTCGTTGTCGTCTATCTTGTCGTCATCGTTCAGGTCGTGGACGAGCTTGCCCTCAGCGTCGGTCTCGTTGAGAAGCAGGTACAGCTTCTCACCTTCGGCGTTCTCCTCCAGGAAGGTGCTCGCGTCATCGAGCTTGATACCCAGCGGGAAGCTGATGTCCACCGTCGACTTGCCGGTCCAATCGGGGTCGTCGACGGAAGCTCCGATGCCTATCCCCGCCAGGTCGGAGTTTTCGAACCCGAGATTCAGCTCCGGCCCCTCGCCGTCTATGAACATGAACTCGAAGTCTGCGATGTCGATGACCGTCTCGACGGTGCGTTCATCCAGATCGAGCTCAATATCCTGGAACAGGGCTTCGCAGAACTGGGAGAAGGCGTTGGTGGCCGCGTCCGATTGAACCTCGTCGATGACATCCTGCACCGTCGAGTAGATCGTCCTTATTAGCGCCGCATTCATCAGTACCAGATCAGGTGTGGACAGGTCATGCCCTTCGCCCTCCAGGTGCATGATCGCCGCCTCAACCTCCGTCGCCCGTGTCCTCAGCGCAGGCAGCACCGTGCAGATGTTCTGCGCTGTGATCGCCACTGGCGGATCGAAGTCGAATGGGCCGTTGGAGATGCTGACCGCTTGGGCTATCTGGTCGTGATACGCAGCCAACGTCTCGGCGATACCGACGCTCTGGCCGAGGGTGCGGTCGACGATCGGTATCGGGAACCTGAGGATGCCACCGTCCTGTGAAGACATGAGCGTGGCTGCCATCCCACCCGGCGCTCCCAGCAGGTCCAGGATGCCGATGGTGGAAAGCTGGTCCAGTCCGGCGGCAGTCCACGCCGATGTGTCTACCTCTACGGTCTCGGTGCGCGGTTGCTCACCAACGTCCTCGTCGGCCAACGGATTGATCGTCGGGAAGCTGGGCCAGCTGAACGAGATCAGCGGCAGGTTGTCCGGGTCGTCAGGATGGTCGAAGGTGATGGAGTCGAACGCATCGCCGAAGAGACCGGCAATCGTCGCACTGTCCAGAGTTGCCGTCGCTATCGGGTCGGTGTCGTCGGGCAGAACCTTCTCGGGGAAGCTCCAACCATCAGTCGCGTCGAACATCGAGCGGAAATCTGTGTCGAGCGAGAGCGTGGTCGTCGCGCTCGCCTCAACAAATCCAAATGTGCCCGTCATCGAAGGCGCCGCGGAGGCGAAGAGCCCAAGTGTGAGGTTACCCGACACCTGCGCCCCGTCGGCGTCAAGTCCGATCGTGCCGCCGACCGAGACGTCCATCACGATGTCGGCAGAGAGTGAGATACCGAAGCCTGTACCACCCGCCTCCTCCACCTCGACGCCGCCGCTGATCGTACGAGAAACCTTCGTCTCTGCCGGGTCGAGGCCGAAGCTGAAGCCGTCGACTGTCCGCTCTACAGAGTAGCCGGCGGGAAGCTGATTCGAGTTCGATACTTCGTCGAGCAAGCCGCCGAGCTTGTCATTGGCCTTGAGCCATGTGGAGGCGATGGGGACGTCGATCTTATTCTGCGTTCCGGGTTCTACGTTGGCGTGCGGCAGGGGCAGGTTTCGAAGCACGTCCTGGATGGTGTCCCAGTCTCCCTGGTACAGCGGCACGCGGACGCTGTCAGAGAAGCTGACGGTGTCGAAGGTTATTTCGGCAAGCCCGGCCGCAACCGGCGCGTCGAATGTGAGCACAACCGTCGTTGTGATCGGGTCTTCCGTCGTGGTGGTTGAACTGACTTCGGTCAGGGCAGCGCCGGCATCCGTCACAGAGACATCGGCCAGTCCAACTGTGCCGTCGACTTCACTGCCACTGACCTCTTCGGTGAACGTCACGGTAACCGTGAGGTAGTCGTCGGAGGTGACGATACTGTCGATGTCGGGTGCAGAGCTAACCCGCTGGACAAGCAGGAGCGATGCCAGTGCGACGGCCACCAGCAGAGGGAGATACCGCGCCCCGGACCGCGTCGTTAGGACAGAGCGAATCGCTGCCACAGTTTTCCTCCAGATGGCGCGAGCCGGGTGACGCTTCTCGGAGGGCCAGATACTAGCACGACGAAAATCGCGTTACGTCGGTTGATCAAT
The DNA here is from genome assembly GCA_028278465.1 of Dehalococcoidia bacterium. Classification (GTDB taxonomy): domain Bacteria; phylum Chloroflexota; class Dehalococcoidia; order Lucifugimonadales; family Lucifugimonadaceae; genus JAJCYX01. The sequence continues at coordinate 8,120 of JANQEF010000309.1, forward strand.
GCAAGTCGGCGACAAAGCGTCGCCCGCTACCTCTCACCGTGTTGTCGGAGCACGCACCTCACCATGAGATCGGTGGGTTAGCGCCTGCGGAAGTCGGCCACGACTGAGGATTGGCAACAGCGAACGCGTGCCGAATCGTGCTGTGGCTGCCGATGTGGCTCCAAAACGCGAAAAATCCTCGCCGCGGTGACGAGGATTCCTCAGTTTGGTTTCAACTGGAGCGGAAGACGGGATTCGAACCGGTGATCGGTGAGACGATCAGTCTCCGCGGAACATCTCGAAACTCAAGCCGATCGGGTGCGAAGCGGTGGCAGAGGCTTGGCCGACACTACCAGTCGAGCACCGAGCACAGTCATCGCCTCATCGAGCTGATCGTGCCGCGAGCGATGCAGTACGTTTAGCAGGCGTGTCACATGCGTCGGGTTCTTTCCACCGAGACGTCTTGCGAGCTCGGCCTTTGTCACTCCCAGTTCCCGCATACGGTTGTAGAGCAGCACTTTCGAAGCCACGAGCGGCGATAGAGTGACGGACGGCTGGCCTCGCTTCGGCCTGGAGGGCTCCGGTATGTCCTCATTGTCGTCCATCAGCGCTGAGATCATCACGGACAACGCCTCTTCAGCGTGGGCCAGCGCCTCAGCCGCGTCTTCGCCAAACGTCACTGTGCCGGGCACATCCGGAACCCTAGCCAGCACCGTGGCGTTGTCGTCATCCTCGAGGACTACCGGGTATTCCATAGTGGTCTGAGTGGCCATCTGTGGTTTCTCTCGATCTCGCCTTTGTTCTTGATATGGCAGACGCAGTTAGTTCGGCGGCGGACCTTCGATACCCAGCGCACGCATGATCTGGGTCATCAGTCCCTTACCGAGTTGCCTGTTCCCGCCATGAGTGGGGACGACCACTTTCCGGCTGCCTAGCCTTGCCAGCATCGGGTGACGCCCGCCCTTGTTTTCGAACCGCACGCCGTGCTGCCGCCTCAGCCACCGTATGAACTGGTTAGTGTTCACTTAGACATTATACAGATGTGTATACAAGCGACGGTTGATCCATACCGGTAGATCGGTGTCTACAACTTAGCGGCCGGTTCCCGTCAGACGAAAAACGGGCCAGATCCGAAGACCTGGCCCGTTGTTAGCTTCAACTGGAGCGGAAGACGGGATTCGAACCCGCGACCTTCTCCTTGGCAAGGAGACGCTCTACCAGCTGAGCCACTTCCGCTTACTTCCACATTATGCCCGGAGAGGCGGAGCGGTCAAGGCTGGCCGCAGGTTGCGGTGAGTGGGATTTGAGCACGAATCAACAGGTGGACGGAAAGGCCTGAGGTGGCCAGAGCGGATCGCCGGACCGCCCGAAGCGCCAGCAAACAGGTCGCCGAACTGCCGGAACTGGCCGCGACACGGCAGGACGAGATCGTCTGACCGGCGGTCGCAACGGTCCAACCACATTCCGCCACAACGACGACGCAGCGCGTATGCCGATCGGCCGATTGGCGTCTCGCTCTCGGTCCGCCCGCGTCTTCACCTCTGCCAACCTCACCATTGCTCCAACTCAGGCTATCCCTCAACTGCCGTCATTCGGCCGCTGCTACGCTTCGGGAGATGTCGGTTCCCCGAGTACAACGTAGCTGGTTCAAGCCCACGCGCCGTCGGGTCGTACTGGTCGTGGCGTTGTTCGGGTTGCTGCTCCTGCTCTCCGCCGAGCCTGAACCACTGATCCACTACAGCAGCAGCGGCGAGACCATCAACTTCGACGGCCTCTCGAACCCGATATTCCGGCAGATCGACCCCGAGCAGTCGGCCGAGTACGCGCTCGAACTGCAGGCAAAGCTGGAAGAGGCGCGCATCCCGGTCGTTGGCGAGCTCAAGAGCACGCTCACAACACAGCGGAACCAGCGGTCGAACGTCATGCTACGCATCATGTGGGGCCTGACGCTGGTCGGACTCGTCATGCTCGCCGCGCCGCTCGTCCTCGTGTGGCGTTACGGCATGCGCAAGCTGCCAACTCTCGCCGTCTACAGCGCGCTGTCCGCCGGACTGTTCCTGGTGGTCGGGTCAATCCTCGTAGGCCTCTACGCGCTCACCAGGTACACAAACGGCCTCGTGGCCACTGCCTATAACCCGCAGCTATCGATCACCGAGTCGCTGTTCGACTTCTTGATCTCCCGCTCCGAGTCGCTCGCCGAGATCGGCCCGACGATCATCGAGCCGACGGTGGTGGCGATGCGGGAAGGACCGACGTCGCCGGCTTTACAGGTCATCCTGCAGAACGCAGAAAGCTTCTCGTCGACGCTGAACGTCTTCGTGCTGCTGGGGCGCGTTGCGCAGGGGCTGAACGTGGTGTTCTCGCTGCTGCCGCTGGCGCTGCTGCTGGTGGCGTTCGTGCTGTTCATCCGCAACTCGATCCCCACGCTGAAGGAGATCGTGAAACTGCCGGGGAGAGCGGCGCAGGGCCAGTCGAATGTCGGAAAGGCGACGGTCCGCACGACTGTCACGAATCTCAAGACCGAACTGATCTACGCACTGGGCCTGATCGCTGTGCTGCTGGTGCTGACGCTGATCGTGTCTAGTGTCGGGCGGGGCGCGATCCAGCCAGCGCTGGAGATCATTCTCAACTACATCATCGCCGCCATGATCTACGCCCAGACCGAGGCGGGCGCGCAGCCGGGTCTGATCCTGTTCTGCACGAGCGTGGCGCTGTTTTTCCTGACGCTGGTGCTGGCGATGACGACGCTGGCCGCTGTGCTGTTCCTGTGGCGGGCGAGCAGCGTGCTGCGCACGATAACCCGTGCGGGAGTTTCGATCCGCAGCGAGCGTCGCTTCTGGCTGCGCGGCACCGGCGGGCTGGTGTGGGCGATGTTTCTACCGGTGATCTACGCGCTGGGGGCGAGCCCGGCGATCAGCCTGTGGGGCCAGTGGGCGGTCGACAGTCGCGCGTGGGGTGTGATGTTCGTGCTGATCCCGCTGGCGCTGGTCGCAGGCTTCTTCGGTGCGTTCTGGGCGGGCAATGGCTTCCGGACGCTGATGTTCGTGCGCAGATATCAGCCTGCTGTCGTGACAGCTGGCGCGGCAGGTGCGGCTGCGGCGGCTGCCGGCGCGCTGGATGCAGCTGGCGAGGACCAGAAGGTGTTGCCGGTGGTTGAGGCGGCGCGTGAGCCGGATGTGGACGGGCCGTTCGATATCAGCGCTTAGGCTGGTGCCGAGGGCGGGATTCGAACCCGCACGAGGTTGCCCTCACCGCATTTTGAGTGCGGCGCGTCTGCCGTTCCGCCACCCCGGCGCCGGAAGCGTTGCTGCGGGCCGTTTCGGATGCCCGCCACGCTTCTCCATGCACTACATGGTAGACGCGAAGACGCAGTCGGCAGAAGGCAGACAGGGTTTGACGTGCTGGAAATCAGCCTCTGGCCGTGGCAAATACGCGTGATCAGCCGCCGCGCCAGGCCATGTTCATGTAGACGCCGCCGAGCGCAAGCTCCTCAAGCATCTGCGAGATCCGCTTCTCCCTCGTTGCGTCCCGCTTCGCCCGGTTGATCCAGCCGATGTAGTCGTTCTGCTGGTACGCCGGCCGGCCCCGATACGCCTCCATCAGGCCGCGCTCCTCGAGACGACGCTCCACATCCGGCGGCATCTCGTAGCGAGGCCGCTTAAGTCGTGACCAGTCTGTCTCTTCGGCCATCTGCTGAACTCCTCGGTCGAGCTTCGGAACTGACACCGGTTTTCACGGACGGAGGCGAACTGGATGATAATGCGCCTGCCAAAAAGAGACCAAGCAGATGGCACCACATGACCGAAGCGAACCCGAACGCGCAGGACCTCGAAGCAATCGCCGGGCGCGAGCTGGCGCTCGAACGGCCGCTGGCGGTGATCGACACCGAATCGACCGGCCTCAACCCTGAGACGGCGCGCATCGTCCGACTTGGCGTGCTGCGGGTCGAGCCGGACGGCAGGCGCAAGTTGAGGTCGGAGCTGGTGAATCCCGGAATGCCGATCCCCGAAGGCGCCACCGCGGTCCACGGCATCACGGACGACGACGTCGCCGACCGGCCGCCGTTTCGGGCGTACGCGCGGGCGCTTGCGGAGTCACTGGACGACTGCGACATCGCCGGCTTTGCCATCGAGCGCTTCCACCTCCCGCTGCTGCTGGCCGAGTTCCGGCGCGCCGGCGTCGATTTCTCGATGGACAACCGTGCAGTCATCGACGTTATGTCGATCTACCACCGGCTGGAGCCGCGTGACTTCGATTCCGCCTATCGCAGGTACGCCGCGGACGACAATCCGCCCGACCGCAGCTCGGGCCAGCGGAGCGAGGCCGCGTTCGAGATCCTGCTCGGCCAGCTGCGGTCGAGCGAAGACCTGCCGGTTGAACCGCACCGGCTGGCACGCTGGGCGCGCGGCGTTCCTGACAGCGCGGCGGATGAAGACGGCCGCTTCACCTATCTCGACTCGGGCGGCGTGGCATTCAACTTCGGGAAGTATTCCGGCGAGGAGCTGGCGAAGGTGGCGGAGAGCGACGCTGGCTACGTCGCATGGGTCGCCTCCAACCCGAGTTTCTCTGCGGAGTCGAGGTCGCTGGCGACGGACGCGCTGGCGGAAGCCGGGCACGAGATCGAGCGTGACCTCGACTAGAACGGTCTGCCCTTCTGCGGCTCCGAAAGCGCCGGCGGCTTCTCTCGCACAGTCGGCTCGCCGGTCAGCGTGATCACCACGCACGGCATCTGGTCGAAGATGCGCCGGGCCAGCATGAACGGCCCCCACCACGGCAACCGCAGCCTGCGATTCACCTTCACCGCGCCAAGCAGGAACTGGAACCGGCGGCGCGGGAAGCCCGGGCGGCGCGTCCAGTGCTCGATGAACCGGATCAGGTGCGGCACGCGCTCTTCACGATCCCGCAGCACGCGCGCCGTCGCCGAAATCTCGTACGCAGGCTCGAACTCGACAGTGTGGACCGTCACCTCGGGGTCACGGGACATCGAGGCGACCCAGTCACGCTTGCCCGGATAGCCGGACAGCACGATCTGGTCTGCACCGTCCCAGTAGTATGTGGTCTCGATGACCCGCGGCGAGCCGTCCCGCCGCCGCAGCGTGGTGCGCAGGTAGAAGCTGTCACGGAGGATCCGCTTGAGGTCATCGGGGAGCGCCGGCATGAAGAAGACGGTACAGCGTGATCGGAGCCGCTGCCAGTGACGCAGAATGAGCGAAGAGAGTTGGATGCGGCTGGTCCGCCGGATGCGCCGAGCGTTCCGGGTGCGCCGCAGCTGACGGTCTTCTTCGATGAAGGCTGCGCTGTTTGACGCGCCTTCAGCCGCTGGGTGCAGCGGAGAGATTCCGAAGGTCGTATCAGTCTGCTGTCGAACGACGCGGAGACTGTGCGAGGCGCGACGGAGCTGGTTGAGCCGGCGCTGGCTGCTCGGACGATCGTTGCGGTGGATGCTGATCGCGATGTATTCACGGGAGCGAGGGCGATCTTCGTGATCGCAGGCCGGACCGGTGGGTTTGTGGGACTGGTTGGCCGGATGCTGTCGCCGCGGTCGGTGAGCATGCTGTTCGAGCCGGGTTACAGGCTCTTCGCCCGCAACAGAGGCCGTTTCGCGAGGTGGTTCAGGGAATGATGTTTTTCCCCTCCCGACGTAGGAGGCGGAACGTTGTCATCCCGAGCGTCAGCGAGGGATCTGACCGGTGAGGCATCTTCAACCGAAAAATTCCGGATCAACCCGTTCGGCTTCGCTCAGGGCAGGGACAGAACGACACTCTGGTAGGGGCGGTGCTTGCCCCGCCCGGTGACGCCGGAGGCGGCACGTAACCCTTCTCCCAGCGGGAGAAGGTGCAGGATGAGGGAGAAGTGGACTCACATTGACCAGTCAGATCTCTCCCTTCGGTCGAGATGACAAACGTCCCGGCAACGCCGGGACCGGGCGCAGCCGGGTGCCCGCTTGCGGGCACGCCCCTACCAAACGCGCACCCTTCCCTTCGACTTCGCTCAGGGCAAGCTGGCTTAGGGGGATGGCGTCGCTGACGACCCTCCCTCTAACTCCCTCCCAAGCTGGGAGGGAGAATCCGACGCCGCTCAGTACGAAAGAAACCTCACCCCAGCGTTTGCTCGAAGAGGTGCAGATTGTTGGCGCCGAGGACCTTTTCCACTACGGCCGTGTCGTGACCTGTGTCCAGCAGGCCCGCTGTCAGCGCCGGGAGCTTCGACACATCCTCCATACCCTGCGGCAACTGATTCACGCCGTCGAAGTCCGACCCGATGCCGACATGCTCCGGGCCGGCCAGCTCGATCGCACGGTTGAAGTGGTCGATCAGTCGGCTCAGCGGCGGCCCCGGCTCAGGCACCATGTACGAGATGCGGTCGAACGGGTCGCGGTACACCGCCGGCTTCCGCAGCGTCGGCTCCACATGCCCCGTGTCCGGGTTTGCGCCGATGAACCCGCCGAAGAAGTTGATGTTCATCACGCCGCCGTTCTCGGCCAGCGCCTCGATCATCGGGTCCTTCATATTCCGGGTGTGCGGCTGCAGCGCGTGGCAAGACGAATGAGAAGCGAAGACCGGCCGCTCCGCCACCTCGATCACGTCCCAGAACCCCTTGTCAGACAGGTGCGAAACGTCCACCAGCATGTCGAGCCGCTGCATCTCGCGCACCACTTCCTTGCCGAAATCGGTCAGGCCGTCGTGGCGCTGGTGGGAGTGCGAGTCTGCCCAGCCTGTGGCGGCATACCAGGAGAGCGTTATGGAGCAGACGCCGAGCCGCTCCAGCATCCGCAAGACGCCGAGGTTGTCGCAGATCACGCGGCCGCCTTCTATCGAGATCAGGATGGCGATCTTGCCTGCGGCGTGAGCGGCCTTCACGTCGGCCGCGGTGCGGGCGAAGGCGAGGTCGTTCGAGTAGGCGGCGATCGTCTCGTGGATAGTGTCGATGCCACGCAGCGCCAGCTTGAGTGCCGCCTCATTCGAGAAGCCCTCATCTATCCAGGCGGCGAACATCACGGCGTCCACGCCGCCTTCGCGCAGCCGCGGGATGTCGAGATGGCCTTCGTCAAGGCGCTGTGAGAAGTCGGGCGAGCGCCACAGCAGGTGCGTCGCAGTGTCGACGTGCGTGTCGATGACCAGGGATTCACTGTGAAGTTCTAATGGGTTCATGGGTTGTTGAAGTCTACTACGGACTACGATCAGTACTTAAGGACGGGCTCGATTTGAAAGCAGATCGGACAAACGCGACAGATCGCCTAGCGTTGACTATGGCAAATCAAATGAATCCCGAATATCGGCTTGACCGGACACAGTTCGAATCGTTGATGAAACGACTGCGAGTTCCGCGTAGCGAGTGGCCTAAGAAGCTTGAGGGTACGGGTCTTTGGCTGCTGCACAGATGGCGCGAATCTGTGGGTTTCTGCTGTATCGAAGTGTACTCCGATCACTCGTATGTCTGGGATGTCTACTGGTCGTACTCAGACATCGATCCGATGCATCTCCGCCACTCTGTCAGGACATCTTTCGCACACTTTGACGACGCCATCTACTTTTCGGCGGCGGCGGCCTGCGGCATCAACGTAAAACGTCCGATTCTGAGCACCCTGATCAGGGCCAGATACGAGCATCAGGACGAAGACCTCAAAACGTCGATATTCACGCAGGTCGACCGCTTTTTCGCCTCCAACGAGCACGATTCTCGCTAGGGCAGGTTCAGCCCGAATTTGCCCGCCGAAGCGCCACCGGAGAGAGTACTGTGTGTCGGGCGATGAGGCATGGCGAGCCCGGCAACGGTCACGAACCGCGCTCACTCCCGATGTCGACTAGGTACAGCAGCAAAGGACAATGACACGAATGGCGAAGCAGTACAAGGCGATCCTCGTAGGCGCCGGATCTATCGGCAACGCGCACATGGACGGCTACAACCGGGTCGACGAGGTCGACGTCGTGGCGGTGGTCGACCCGCTGGAGCCGGCACGCCAGATGTACATGGACGACTACGACATACCCCGCGGCTACGCCACGCTCGCCGAGGCGCTGGAGAAGGAGGAGCCGGACATCGTGAGCGTCTGCGTCTGGCACCTGCTGCACGACCCGGTGACGGTCGAGGCTGCGGCCGGTCCCAGCGTGAAGGGCATCATCTGCGAGAAGCCGATGGCGATAGGCATGGCCCGCGCCGACCGGATGGTGGAGGCTTGCGAGGCGAACGACACGAAGCTGGTTGTCAGCCACCAGCGCCGCTTCACTCCGGGCTGGGAGAAGGCAAAGGAGCTGGTGGAGGACGGCGCGATCGGCGAGGTGCTGCGCGCCGACCTGCGGGTCAGGGATGGTCTCGCTAACTGGGGGACGCATTCCATAGACGGTGCGCGTTTCATCACCGGCGACCCGAAGGCGCAGTGGGTTATGGGCGCCGTTGAGCGCCGCACGGACAAGCACGAGCGGGATACGGCGATCGAGGATTCGTGTATGGGGCTGATCCACTTCGGACCTAGCCTGCAGTTCTTCATCCAGTCCGACCTGTGGGACAGAAACTGCGATGCGGGGAAGTTCCTGTTACGTGGCACTGAAGGGCTGCTCCATGTCACGGAGACGAAGCTCCAGCTGTTCAACGCTTCGACGGCGGGCTGGAGCGAGGTGCCGCTGGGTCTGCAGGACGGCGACCGCGCCATTGGCGGCAACATGAACGCGGCGCAGACGCGTGAGCTGATCGAGTGGATTGAGGGCGGGCCTGAGCACCGCGGCTCGGGGCGCAAGGCGCGCGACACGGTTGAGGTGATGATGGCGATGTACGAATCGGCACGCCACAACAAGGTGATCCACCTGCCGCTCGAGGAGAAGGAGTACCCGCTCGAGCTGATGATCGACGAGGGCAAGCTGCCGGTTGAGGTGGAGGGCCGTTACGACATCCGCGGCTTCTTGAACCGCGACGGGATCGACGAGGCGCGGTACCAGCAGCTACGCGACGACGGCGTTCCACACCACCAGGCTATGCGAACGGTGCACGAAGAGATGGCGGCGAAGAGCTAGTCCAGTCGTCGGGCGCGGGCCGGGAAAGAACCGTCCGGCTAGCCGCCTGTCAGACCGACCGGGAACGACAAGGGATTGTCGGGGTCTTCCAGTCGCGGCGTCCGCGTCAGCGAGATGTTGAAGGTGATCGGCAGGCTGGCGCCCGGCTCTTCGGGAGATGCCAGCGGTCCTCCGGGGAACCCTGGAATGCCGCCTGGCCCGCTGACGCCAGCCGAGCCGCCCGCGCCTCCTCCCTCATCTTCCTCTTCGCTCTGGGCGGAGATGGAGTTGATCTTCACATCCGTGAACGCCGGTTCAGCTTCGAGCAGCCTGACGAAGCGCAGCGCGCCGCCGAACTCCTGGCCGCCGATAGTCAGCTCCACAAGCTTGCCGTCGTCGTCGATCTGGAGCACATCCACGTTGGCAAGCGACGCCGCGTGGTCCGTCACCAGGTCCACGACGCGTGCGAAACCGCGCTCACGGTCCTTCACCAGGTTCACCTTGCCCAGCAGCTCCTCGGTCTCGAACTGCAGCTGCGTTATCTCGG
>JANQEF010000310.1 GCA_028278465.1 Dehalococcoidia bacterium
CTTTCTCCTGGGGAAGGCTTAGGCGGGAGGTTGCAGCGCTGCGACGCAACCGCAAGGACATCGGCCGCATCGCCGGCGCCGTCGTCTTCGGCGGCATCATCGGGCCGGTCGCCCTGCTCTACGGCATTCGCTTGATGGAAGCCACCAGCGCCTCGTTGCTGTTGAATTTCGAGACCCTGGCCACTACCTTTCTCGCCTGGCTGCTGTTTCACGACCATATCAGCAGGAGAATCCTCACCGCGTCGCTGCTGACACTCATCGCCGGGATCCTGCTGGTCTTCGAGACGGACCTGAGCCTGAACATGGGCGGCATACTCATCTGGGTGGCCTGCTTTGCCTGGGGTCTCGACAATAACTTCACAGCAACGGTGGAGAGCATTTCGCCGCAGACCAACACGCTGATCAAGGGCCTGGCCGCCGGCACGACCAACCTGATTCTGGCGTTCTCGCTGTTCAACATCGACGTTTCGCTGCGCGATGTCGGCGTCTCCCTCACCGTCGGCGGCTTCGCCTACGGTTTCAGTATCTCCCTTTACATCACGGCGGCGCGCGCCATCGGCGCCACCCGTTCGCAGATCATCTTCGCGTCAAATCCCTTCCTCGGCGCGCTGCTCTCCTGGCTCATATTCATGAACACCCTCGACCTGAAGTTCTTCGCGGCGCTGGGTATCATGCTACTGGGTGTCGGACTGCTGTATTTCGAACGACACAGCCACGAGCACGAGCATGGCGAGCTCGAGCATGAGCATGAGCACCGTCATGATGATGGTCATCATTCGCACCCCCACCCCGGCACGACCGGGGCCAACGGGAGACACAGCCATCTTCACCGGCACGAACGACAGGTCCACTCCCACCCGCACTATCCGGATATCCACCATAAGCACGATCATTGATGGTCATCGAAGAAGGGGCCGGCTATTGCCGGAACGCCGGGGCCACAAGCGTGGTGCTGAGGTAGCCGGTGGTCGCCTCGGTCGCGCACCGACGCCCAGGAAGGCCTCATTCACCAAATCGAGCGAGATCACACCATGATCAGCGGCTTGTCTTGGTACCGACGTACATGGTGTAGGTCAAGAGACCGGCGTAGTTGATGTCATTCAGAATGAAGCTGTCTGACTCCGGATTCACTAGGCTACTGTACTTCTCCCACGTACTTTCAGAGACCTCTGGCTTGGCTTGTCCCCAGAAATAACTACACACCGTCACAAGTCCTTCGCTCTTCGTTTCGTCGAAGGGTGCACAGAGGTCAGCCACGAAGCTCTTCACCTCGATGTTTGTCAGGCCTGCTCTCCGGAGCCAGGCCGGGGTGCGCATGACGTGAAGCTCTGGCCGCCTTGAGGGATGGAACGCCCTCATTGCGAACTTGGTCGCATTCAGGGTGGCTTCAAGATCTGAAAACCCAGGAAGCAGTCTCTGCGATGACCAGAACGCAACGGCGACTCTTCCGCCCGGCCGCGTGATCCTGACCAGGCCGTCGAGGATGTCGTACGGTTCCTCGGCGGGACAGCCCATGTCCTTAGGGCCCAGCCACAAACCGTCGCAGCACCAAACCAAATCAAAGCTATCGTTTTCGAACTCCAGCTTGTTCATATCGGCGAGAACCAACTCACAGGACCGTATCTTGTCCGCCTGCTGCAGGCGCTCTCTCGCGAGCGCGATATGCTCCTCGGCCAGATCGGCACCCGTAATCCTCACTTGCGGGTATTCATCCAGAAACCAGCACATGTGACTGCCGATACCGCAAGGGAGATCCAGGATTCGGCACTCGTCCGGTAGTGTCAGGGCTTTGATTGCGTTCCTTATGGCTGGCTCACTCAGTCGTCCGATAGTGTCCAGCCCTCTGATGTACTGCTCGGTTTCCATCTCACGTCCTTCTTTCCAGGGTTTCTAGCCCTTCATGGGTTGCTGCTCGTCCCTCAGTGATCTGTACAGGCCGCCTCCTGCTCAAACGCCCCCGCTCGAGCCTCAACTGGCGATCCGCTTGTGCCGGAGCACAGGCGAGCGTTCCGGCGGTTCCGCTACCCTGCCACCTCGTATTTGCCGTAGAGACGGGAGCCGGCGACGGCCAGGAACAACCCGACGAAGAAGAGCGTGAGAAGCGCAGCGGCGCTCCGCCAGGCGATCGCTCGCGCAGGCTCGTCGTGACTCTCGAATCGGGGCACCGTGTCGTAGTCCGCTGGTCGAAACGGCTTCTTCGCAAACAAGAGCGGAACGAAATGCGCCTGCCATGCGCGCTGGAAGGCGTTGACCCTCTCCAGGTGAGCCTGTTGTTGTGTCGTGCCCGTCCCAGCGATGTCGAGCAGGAGTCGATGCGTCAGGAGCGTTGGCGAAAGGTAGCTGAGTCGGCCGATGAGCGCTTGCTGCCGATCACGCTGCGAGGTGTAGCGCTCGACAACCGGAGCGAGCTGCTCGGACAAGCGCTCGTCTCGGACCACACGGGCCCTCTCCATGTCTGATCCACCTTCGACGCTGTCGGCGAGCTGTGGGTGGTCAGCGACGAAGTCCGCGACCGCATCCGCGAGCTCGTCCTCGTCGAGCTTCTGGGCCGCCTCGTACTCGACCCGGGAGGCGGCGACGAAGGTCGAGCGGGACGGGACGGGGAAGAGCGACGAGGCGGCGAGGTTGACGAGCGTCGGAACGAGCACCACGAACACGAGCCAGCCGGTGGCGAGCACGACCGCATTGGTCGCGGCCGAGCGACCCAGAGCGTTCACCACGACCGCCAGCGCCAACCAGAACGCCGCGTAGAGCAAGGCCACTGCGAGCCACAGCACGAAACGCACCGGGTCGAAAACGCCAGCGACGATGAAGCCCATCAGAGACGCTACGACGATGAGCATCGCGATGAGCGCTCCGCGCACGAGCACCTTTCCCACCACGAGGGTCCAGAGCGACACCGGCTGAGCGAGGAGCATGCGAAGCATGCCTGTTTCGCGCTCCGAAGCGGTGAGATCGAAGGAGAGAGCGAGCACAAGAAACGGCAAGAGGTAGAGAAGAACGAAGGTGAGGTCGAAATGGCCCGCGGCGAGCTTCAGGGGGTGTTGCAGGGACTTCGACGATCCTCTGAACGCCGTCAGGGCGAGGCTGTCGCCGGCGACGACCTGGTGTGCCGCCGGATAGAGATCGCGCTGACCGACGGCGAGCGCGGTGAGCGGCGGCGGCTCGGCGACGACCTGAATGCCGTGGAACACCCCGACGGCGTAGGGTGAGCGTGGCCCAAAGGCGTATTCGTCGAGCGGCTCCCCGGCCTCGGCGCGCTCGAGCTCGCGCGCCTCGGCCTGTGCTCTCTGCTCCAGCCAACGCGAGTCTTGAGCGGCGCGCAGATCCTGGGCGGAAGAACGCTGCTCGGCTCGCTCGCCGAGCCCCTGGGCGAGCGAATAGACCACGACGGCCAGAAAGACGACGAGTGTCCATCCGAGGGTCGAATCGGCTCGCAGGAGACGAGCCTCGAAGCGCAGCACATCGCCCATCATCCCACCATCTCCATCTTGAGCACGGCCCACCGGGTGAGGACGCACAGGCCAACGAGCCAAACCGCCAGCATGCAGAGCGCTACCACCTGATGGCGAATCGCCCAGCCGAGGCCGGGGGCTTGGTAGCTGAACGCGGGGATGCTCTCCCAGACTTCGCCCCCCACGGTGTACACGCCATCAAACTGGTCTCCGGGGCGCGCGTTGGCGATGAGATCACGATTGAGCATTTGCACGTAGTCGTGGCGGTAGTCCTCGGCACGTTCCGCGAAGTGCCGGTGATGGGCGTAGTCGGTGCCGGCAAGCGCCATGGAGAGCGATCTCACCACGAGAAGGGGTGCGAGGAGACCACCCGTCTGGACGATCCGATCTTGCGCCTCGCGTGCGCTCTCCAGTTCGTCGAAGAGGGCGCGGTAGGCTGTGGACTCGAAGATCTCGGTCTCGAACAGGCCGACGGCGATCACGTTGACCGGCAGCTCGCCGGGCGTCTCGACACCG
>JANQEF010000314.1 GCA_028278465.1 Dehalococcoidia bacterium
ACGATTCGATTCTGCTGGCGCTGGGGTTCACGCTGCAGCAGCCGGAGGTGGATGTGGCGATCGTCGGCACGAAGAACCCGGCGCACATGGCGTCGAACATCCGCCAGGTGAACGAGGACCTGCCGATCAGCGGCGCGGCGATAGCGGAGCTGCAAGAGCGCTGGGACAGGTACGGAAGCGACTGGCCGCAGCTGACGTAGGGGGAGTCGTTCCCCCTCCCAGCTTGGGAGGGGGTAAAAGGGGGAGGGTCATTCGTCTTGTAGAGGACAAGCAGTTCCCGGTTTTCAGTTTTGGTAGGGGCGGGCAAAAATGCCGCGCCCGGTGACGCCGGAGGCGGCACATCCTTACTCCCAGCGGGAGAAGGTGCAGGATGAGGAAGAAGTAGCCTGACATCGATAGGTTGACGCTGAAGCGGAAACCTCTCCCTCACCTGAATCCTCTCCCGCTGGGAGAGGAAGCTGACGACCCACCCTCTAACTTCCTCCCAAGCTGGGAGTGAGGATCTGCTGACGCTCCCTACCAAATACACTCGAGTTTACTGAATGACTATTGAACGAATCGAGATACGGACGCTTGTCGGCAAGCTCGACAGGCCCTTCGGATGGTCGCAGCGCTGGACCGACATCCGTGGCGTGACCACCGTCCAGGTTTGGGACTCAGACGGCATATTCGGCTGGGGCGAGTCCGGCGCCGACCCGCAGACCCTCGCCGCCCTTCAGCAATTAGCGCCACAACTCATCGGCACGCAGGCAGGACACGTCCGCGCCACCTGGCAGCGCCTCTACGAAACCTTCTACCAGTCACACGGCTTCGCAACCGGCAACGTCACGGCGCTCTCGGCCATCGACATCGCCCTCTGGGACCTCGCGGGCAAGCAGGCCGGCAAGCCCGCCTGGGAGCTGCTGGGCGGCCGCATGCGTGACGCCATCCCCGTCTACGCCACCGGCCTCTACTACACCGAGAACGACTACCCAGATGCCCTCTTCGCCGAGGCGTCGGGCTATATAGAGCAGGGTTTTTCGGGAATGAAGATGAAGGTGGGCGGCAAGACGGTGCCGGAAGACGTCAAGCGGGTGCTCGGGCTGCGTAAGCACCTGGGCGACGGGCCGCACCTGATGTACGACGCCAACGAGGCTTACGACTCGGCGACTGCGCTCCGGTTTGCCCACAGCACAACCGACGCTGACATCTCCTGGTTCGAGGAGCCATGCCCGTCTTACGACGATGCGGCCAACGCACGCGTCCGGGAACAGTCGCCAATCCCGATATCAGGCTGCGAGAGTCTCAAGACGCGCCACGAGTTCGCGCCCAGGCTGGCGAACCGCATCTACGACATCGTCCAGCCGGACATCGCAGTCGCGGGCGGCATCTCCGAGATGCAGGTGATCGGCCAGATGGCGAACGCTTACGGCGTTAAGTTTCACCCGCACTTCTGGGGCACCGGCATCAGCTTTGCTGCATCGCTGCACCTGGTCTCGACGCTGCCGTTCACGCCGCCTAAGCAGGTTCCTGAGCCCTATGTGAACGAGCCGGTGCTGGAGTTCGATCAGACGCCGCACCCGGTGCGCGAGAACATCACGCCGGGATTCGAGGTCGTGGACAGCCGTGTGGCGGTGCCGGACGGTCCGGGACTTGGCATCGAGGTGGACGAGGCAGCTGTGGGGCGCTTCACGGTCGGTGAGGCGATCGTCATCGAATAGCTCATCTCTGGCGCCCGCTTTCTGTGCAACAATCCGCTCGCGCCTGCGGCCGAGCAGAACCGCGTTGCACAACTCGCCTCATCCACACCAACAACAGTCGCCTACTCAACGGACAAAGAGATGAAAATCACGGACGTCACCGTCACGCTCTTCTCGTGGGACGACATCCCGCTCACCAACTACAGCCCGAAGTCCGGCACCTTCAGCGGCACCACGCAGATGGGCCTTGTCACCATATCGACAGACGAGGGCGTGGAAGGCCATGCGCTTCTCGGTTCGGCATCGCAGGGCGCAGACTTCGACGCGCCGTCACTCATCTCGCAGCTCAAGCCGCTGCTCATCGGCAAGGACCCGCTGCAGCGAGAGGAGCTGTGGCAGGCGTGCATGAACAGCGTTCGCCGCACCACCATCCGCGCCGTCGGCGCCATCGACGTTGCGCTGTGGGACCTTGGCGGCAAGATCGCCGGCCTTCCCATCTACCAGATGCTCGGCGCGGACCGCAGGTCGATCATCGCTTACGCCTCATCGCCCGTCTACGACTCGCCGGAAGAGTACGTGGAGGAGGCGCAGCGGCTGAAGGACGACGGCTGGACCGCCTACAAGATCCACCCACCGACCTTTCCCGACAGGGACATAGCCGTGTGCGAGGCGGTGCGAAAGGGCGTTGGCGACGACCACACCATCGCGCTCGACTCGACATGGTCGTACCAGTACACGGACGCGGTGCGGGTCGGACGGGCGATCGAGGAGCTCGGCTATCTCTGGTACGAAGACCCGCTGGCGGACGACGATATCTACAACTACGTGAAGCTGCGACAGAAGCTCGAGATCCCAATCATGGCGACCGAGCACTCACCGGGCAACTTCACCTCCTACGGCCCTTGGATCACGGAGCGGGCGACCGATTACCTGCGAGGTGATGTCGCAGTGAAGGGCGGGATCACGGCGGTCTACAAGACGGCGCACCTGGCCGAGGCGTTCCACATGAACTACGAGGTGCACCACGGCGGCAATTCGCTGAACAACGTAGCGAACATGCACGTGATCATGGCTATCAAGAACACGACGATGTTCGAGGTGCTGCTGCCGGACGGCGCGCAGAAGTACGGGCTTGTGGAGGACGTGACAGTGGACGGCAACGGCGAGGTGCACATTTCGCAGTTCGATAAGCCAGGACTTGGGGCGGAGATCGACTTCGATCTCGTCGAGCGCAAGAAGATCGCTGTGCTGAGTTGAGCGGGCCTGGCGACGACGGCGCGGTTGTACTGGAACGGCCGCGTCGCGTCGTGGTGATGGGCAGAGGCGGCAAGACCAGCCTCGCTCGTGCGCTTGGCGGGCGATTCGACCTGGATTTCCTGGAGCTGGACTCGATTGCGTGGCTGTCGAACTGGGAGCCGCGGGACAGGGCTGAACGAACGGCGATCACCGAGAGATGGCTGGACGATCACCCGGAAGGCTGGGTGATCGACGGCGACACGGTCGATACCAGCGGTGCTGAACTGACTGACCGGGCCGATACCGTCGTCTGGCTTGATCTGCCGTTTCGCACCGTGTTCCATCGCATCGTGGCGCGGACGTTTCGCAGAGTCAGGTCGCGCACGCAGGTCTGCGGCGAGAACTATGAGACGTGGCGGACGGCTGTGTTTTCACGCAACAGCCTGATCTATCTCCACCTGCTGTGGCTGGTCGACGGCCGATGGATGCGAGGCAAACGCCGGCTGGAACGGCTGTTGGATGCGCTGCGGGAGGATCAGACCGGCATCAGGATCCGGTCTGCCGGACAGCTCAACGACTTCTACGAGGCGAACGGCCTCACGCGGCCCGATAATTGAGCGCGGCCGCTGACCCGATCGCACGCCACACTCGCACCCGGAGCCGTTCTCGACACATGCTGAGAAAATCCCCGATCCAACGCACAGCATGACGAGTTCCACCCCGCCGTCCCGCAAGAAGCCCTTCTACGGTTGGTACATCGTCGGCGTCATGGCCAGTGCCGGCGCCGTTTCGATGGGCATGGGCACACTCAATTTCGGCCTCTTCATCAAGCCGATGGGCGACG
>JANQEF010000014.1 GCA_028278465.1 Dehalococcoidia bacterium
TGCGCACATCCGAGACCCACATCGATTTCGACACCAGCCACGCCGGGAAGTTCGAGCAGCCGGCGTAGACGACCTTGCCCTGCCGGACGAGGTCGTCCAGCGCTCGAAGCGTCTCCTCCACAGGCGTCTCGGCGTCCCACGAGTGACAGTAGTAGAGATCGATGCGGTCGGTCTGCAGCCGCTTGAGCGAGGCTTCGACGGCGCGGACGATGTGGTAGCGGGACGCGCCGATGTCGTTAACTCCGGCGCCGACGCGGGACCGGAACTTCGTGGCGAGAACGACGTCGTCACGGCGGCCGTTTGCGGCGAAGTAGTTGCCGATGATCGTCTCGGAGCGACCGTCCGAGTAGGAGTCCGAAGTGTCGACGAAGTTGATTCCGTAGTCGAGCGCACGGTCGAGGATGGCGTGCGCCGTCTCTTCGTCGCAGCCGTACTGGTTGCCGTAGTTATCGGTCCCGATGCAGATGTTGGAGACCTTGACGCCGGTGCGGCCAAGCTTGACGTATTCGAGGGTGATGGAGCGCCTCCGTGGTGGTGAGGGGTTGCGGGGTTGCCGGTGCTGTGGCGGCCAAAGCATAACCGCGTTTGGGTTGGTTCGCGGAGGTGGGACGAGTCGACGCCGGCAATTGTCATCCCGACCGAAGCGGAGGGATCTGACCGCTCGACTTCGATCAGGCCTGGCATGGAACGACACTCTGGTAGGGGCGCGCCTGCAAGCGGGCACCCGGCTGCGCCCGGTCCCGGCTGCCCTCGGGACGTTGCCTTCTCCCAGCAGGAGAAGGGCAGGCTGAGGGAGAAGTCTCCACAACTCAGGTGGTGGAGACGTCGCAGCTTGTCATTCCGGACTTGATCCGGAATCTCGCAGGTGATTCTGGAAGCCGGTCAGATCCCTCCATTCCGTCGGGATGACAATCGAGCGCCATCCTGAGCCCGTCGAAGGGTGGCGTCACCGACGACCCTCCCTCTAACTCGCGTAACTCGCGCCCGCAAGCGGGCACCCGAAGCCGGCAGGGATGATCACCTGCTAACCCCCAACCTCAACCCAGCTCTTCGTCTCCCACGCCCTGTACGCAGCATCCACGATCTCCGCCGCCTTCATCCCGTCAACGAAACTGGTCTCCACCAGCGATTGATCGCCCGCAAGACAGGCATTCACGAACCGCTCGTACGGCTGCGGGTACGCCGGCCCCGGCTCAAGCTCGCCGAGCGGACCCCGGGCGTCACCTGAGTAACCCTTGATGCCGTGACGGCCATCGGTGTGAATCACACCGCCCGAGCCCGAAACCTCGATCCGTGCGAACGTCGTCCCGTCCGCCTCCACCATGCGCGTCACGAAGCTGGTGTGGGCGACCGCGTACCCGCCGTTCTCGAACTCCAGCAGGAACGCCGACGAGTCGGGCACGTGAACGTCCATGCCTTCGGGCAAATCGTTGAACGGCCGGTGCTTGTCGGCCGTGTGCAGGACCGAAGTGACACGCGCCACCTCGCCGCCGAGAAAGCGCGCCATGTCGAACACATGGATCAGCTCGTAGACCGTCCCGCCGCCGGTCTCCGGCTTAAACCGCCACGAAAGGATCTCCGGCCGGGTGCCATGCTGGTTCGTCATGCCCCACCAGATGTTGGCGTGGATCAGGCCGCCAATGAAGCCGTCGTCGATGTAGCGCTTCATCCGGCCAATCGCCGTGTTGCCGCGCTGGTTGAAGTTCGTCGAATGGATCACCTCCGCAGCCTCGGCGGCGTCCAGCATCTCCCTGCAGTCGGCGGAGGTCAGCGCCAGCGGCTTGTCGCACAGGACGTGCTTGCCTGCCTTCGCCGCATCGATGGCGATCTGGCGGTGAGAATCGGTCGGCGTGATGATGTCGACGGCGTCGATGTCCGGGCTCGCAAGCATCTCGGTGTAGTCGGTATAGCCGGTCGAGACGTTCCACTGCCGCTGCATCTCGGCCAACTTATCGGGGTCGCGGCGCATGAACGCAACGACCTCGACGTTGTCGAGGCGAGCAAAATGCTGCATGTGGGTGTTGGCGAAGCCGCCTGCGCCGATGATGCCGACGCGCAGTTTCCGGGGTGAGGTCATTGGCGAGATTTCCTGCGATTAGCCTGTGCTGCGGTGAGGGAGCGACAGTCTACAGCAGGCGCGTTTGATGGCCTGTGAAGAGCTGATACGTGGAGGCGCGGCTACGCCCAAGTCCGCTATTGTTGACCGTTTTCCGCATCTGCCGATGCGAGGAAAGATTCAGTGTCCTGTTCAAGAGGCCCACCGGAGATCACATCACGGAGGCGAACCAGAGAGTAGACAGGCGCTTCTCGAATACCGACCCGCCTCCCCTGATCATCGGTTCTCCAAAACTCAACCACTTCTATATTTCGACGGCGAGGTTCCATAAAAACGGCTGCGTCCAGCGCGTAAGCCTCGAAGCGACCTTGTCGCCCACTGGCTGCCGAAGTATTAGCCTCGATCACGTGTATCAACTTTAGATCCATCAGTTGCTGGATCAGGTAGTGCTCATATTCATGGTTACCGATTTCATCTTCGGCGATAAGGAAGGCGGTTTTTCGTTTCTCGTTCAGACAAAAGGTGACAAGGTCTTGGAACAGTCTTTCAAGAACGGTCGTATCAGTCCCGACATCATTCCGCATACTCGTCAACTTCGTCTCGGTGAACCCACGCCTGGCTGCTCTATAGATATTACGAGGAGTGATGCGGCTTGCTTCCGGATTGCGTTCTCGAGCGTCCGTAATGGCCGCCACCAATATGGTTAGACAGTCGCGTGGGACTCCACCAGAAGCCTCAGTGAGCACGGTCGGGCAGTCCGCGTTCATGTACTCTGCTACGAAATCATCTATCCCTACTTGCCTGCCGAACTGCGCAATGATGCTCATCAAGTAGGATTGTGTGGACGAAAAATCTTCAAGAGTTCGATCTAGATCGATCGATTCCACGTCCTGTCCCAATTCCACGCCGATAGTTTGCTCTTCATACCGCTGAAGCGCAGTTCTGTATCTCACAGTACCGATCTTCAGATAAACATCTAAGCCGCGAGTTAGCCGATGGAGGTAATCGATGAGATCTGGCTGGACCGGTTGTCTGATCAAATAGAAGTCGTCAATGATCACTGCGAAATGAATGCTAGTATCGGATGTTACTGCATCTTGCAGAAGCGTCCGTAGCTCATGCAAATGACGTTCTAGGTAGTCTTGCTTTTCGGACACATACGTCGAAGTCAGGCTTCTGTTTTCGGCGACTGTCGGAGTGAAGGACCCGCCTACCCCCGCTGCACGTACTCCTATTTCAGCATTAACCGACCTACTTCGCTCTTGGACTTCAGTGACTTCCTTGATCTGCGCGTCATCTAGTAGCTTGTTGAAGTCACGTATGAGAGATTTAAGCCTGCTTTTCCTCAAGCCCAGTCTGTTTAGGATTGATTTATTAGGATCAGGAACGGACTCAAGAATACGTAAGACAATGGATATTAGTAAGTCTGGAAAGCCTAATATCTTGAATACGTCCGCATTGATATATATTGACCGCGTGCCATCTTTTTTTGATTTGCTGCGGTGATAGTGAACAAGCAGGCAAGACTTACCCGAGCCTCTTCGGCCAAACACGATTTGATGTTGCGAGGATGAGACTCTCGGCAAGTGACCAGCTATGTCAACGTACGTAGGGTCTTGGTTTTCATGGATGCGAAAGGTGTTTTGGATGTGATCGATCAGCTTGTCAAGCTCTTTATCTTCGACAGTCGCCATATCGCCCGCCTCTAAACTTCATCGCCGCGGCCGGCGCGCCGTACCGAGTGCTCGGTGATGCCGTACGCTTCGCCGTGGTTTGCACCGCCGGGGAAGATCTTGCCGGGATTGAACCGCTCTGAAACAGTCGCAGCGCCCGGCTCGGCAGTAACGGCATCACCGTCCGCCGAAGCAGCCGTTCCAACGGCAACAGGCTCCACCTCAGCCGGCCCCGGTCCTTCACCATGCTCGGGGTTGAGAAACGCCTCGCGCAGACCCTTCATCGTGTTCATGTCGTCGTCGGTGAACACCAGCGGCATGTACGCCTGCTTCTCGATGCCGATGCCGTGCTCGCCGGACAGCGCGCCGCCGTTCTCGACGCATATCTCCAGGATGCGTTCACCGGCCTGTATCACCTTCAGCACCTCGTCACGGTTGCGTTCGTTGAACAGGATGCAAGGGTGCAGATTGCCGTCGCCAGCATGGAACACGTTGCCGATCGTCAGGCCGAGCTCGGCGCCGACCGCGTTCACCTGCCGCATCACTTCCTGCAGCTTCGTACGCGGCACCACGCCGTCCACAAGGTAGTAGCTCGGCGCAATGGTCCCGAAAGCGCCGATCGCGCCCTTCCTCGTCTCCCACAGCTTGGCGCGTTCCTCAGGATCGTCCGCTTCCCGAAGTTCGGAAGCGCCGTTGTCGTTGCAGATCTTCTCGGCAAGCTCCGACTGCTCATCCACCGCCTCTGTCAGGCCGTCGAGCTCTACGATCAGCACCGCCTCGGCGTCCTCCGGGTAGCCGGGATGGTAGACAGGCTCGCAGGCGTCGATAGTGATGCGATCCATCATCTCGAGCGCTGCCGGCACGATGCCGGCGCCGATGATGTCCGATACGGTCTGCGATGCTGCATCGAGAGAGGTGAAGGCGGCGAGGATGGTGTGGATCTTCTCGGGGATCGGCAGCAGGCGAACCGCAACCTTCGTCACGATGCCGAAGGTGCCCTCGGAGCCGATGAATGCGCCTCGCAGATCGTAGCCAACGCCCTCACGGTTCGGCCCGCCGAGCCAAAGCAGCGTGCCATCCGCCAGCACTACTTCGATGCCGAGCACATGGTTGGTGGTGGTGCCGAGTGCCAGGCAGTGCGGCCCTCCGGCGTTCTCAGCCACGTTGCCGCCTATGGTGCAGGCCTTTTGCGATGAAGGGTCGGGAGCGTAGTAGAGACCAAACTGCTCGACATGGTTCGAGAGCTCGATGTTGACGAATCCGGGCTCGACGACAGCGACCCTGTTCTCGACGTCGACATCAAGGATGCGGTTGAGCCGCGCCAGCCCGATCACGACCGAGTCGCGCAGCGGGATCGCACCGCCTGATAGCCCTGTTCCCGCTCCACGCGGCACGATGAAGGCGTCATGCCGGTTGGCGACCTTCACGCACTCGGCCGCCTCTTCAGCCGAGCCCGGCAGTACGACAACACGCGGCGCGGCGCGGTCGATCGAACCGTCGTACTCGTAAAGCAGCAGGTCTTCAGGTTTCCAGACAACCGCGCCTTCGCCGACCGCTTCCTGCAGGTCTGTGATCAGCGACTGGCTGGCGGTCGCTTGCTGTGCGGTGGACATCATACGTCTATTCTGCCACGCCGCTCTCGCTGCCCGCGGCGTTTACGCCGCAAGTCAAACCGCAACCCACACCCGAAGCCACCGGCTCGCGTGCTGTTTTCCTGCCCGGCGCTAAGGAGACTTGGTAGATCACGCCTTCGCCCGGCCCGCCGGTAATCCACCTGACCGGCCGGCCGCGGCGAGGGCCTGAGCAACCGGTGTGCCACCGCGCGGGGTGTCGAACCGGGACCGCAGCGAACCAGGAGCCGTCTTTCATGCAGCAGGTAAGCACACCGTCGGCTCCTGCTCCGGCTCTGGATCAAGAGGCTGAAGCGGTCGTAAGCCGGTCGGACCGGCAGAGCATCATCGCCAGCGCTATCGGGATCATCGTGGTGATCGCGGCGATCGCCGGGCCGATTGTTCTGCAGCGCTACCTCACCTTCGACCCCGCCCTCGTCGCCACTTTCGGCTACATGGCCGTCTTCTTCCTGGGCGTTCTCGGCAGCATCACCGTCTTCTTGCCTGTGCCTACGCTGACGCTGGTTTTCGCAGGCGCAACCATCCTCAACCCTCTGCTGCTGGCTCTAGTGGCTGCCGCCGGGATAACACTCGGCATGGCAGGATGCTACGCACTTGGCAAGGCAGGGTCTCGCGTGGCGGTGAGGTCACAGCCGGACCCCGGCACTAGGCTTTACCGGGCGACGACGAGGGTGAGCCGCTGGTATACGCGCAATGTGACGATCACCTCGTTCTTCGTGGCTGCTCTGCCGAACCCGGTTTTCGACTACGCCGGATACTTCGCCGGTCTGACGGGGGTCAGCCAGGCGCGGTTCCTGGCCGCCACATTCGCCGGCAAGGTCGTGCAGTCGCTCATCGTGGCGCTGCTTGGCTACTACGCCTTCGAGCAGATCTCGCGGGTCTGGTAGGGCGGCGGAGCCTGGCGTGCGGCGATCTGGCGAGACGCCAGTACAGCCGCTAAGGAAGCTCTACGGTGAAATCGTTGTAGCGCTCTTCGCTCTCGCCGCGCTGGAAGATCCCGGCCCAGGTCGAACCCTCGAGCGCCGGGTCGCTGAACTTGAAGACCGTCTTGCCGTTCAGCTTCAGCTTCGCCTCGCCCTCTTCCACCTCGACCCTCATCGTGCGCGTGCGGCCCGCCTGCCACTTGAAATCGTCGGTTATGTCGATGCCAAAGTAGACGCCGCCGATCAACTGGCCGGCGTGCAGGAAATCCCCACGGCGGAAGAATATGAAGCCGTTGCGGCCGGCATCGTCCGTACCGGTGCTCCTGCCACCGAACAGCACGCCCACACGGCCGCCGTCCCACCTGACCTTCGACTTCAGCTCGTACTCGTCGGCGCCGGTGTCGATCACCGCGAAGCGGTCAAAGCCACCAGGGCCGAACACGCCGCTCTGCTCAGAGGCCTGAGCCTGCAGCAGCATCCAGAAGCCGTCCACATCGGTCCAGCCCTCGCCAGACGGGTCGATCTCAGGGGTGCGGTGACGCAGCAGCGAGAAGTCGGGCGAGTTGAAGCTGTCGAAGAGCCATGCGTCAGGAGGAGGATCACCGGTGCCCGGAGGCACGATCGGCGGGTCGGGAACGAACGGACGCGGCAGGTCACTGTCGGGTGACGTGCGAACAACGAAGTTGTCGAAGGTGTTGCCGGCGTTAAAGCGGTCGAACAGCCCGGCGTTCAGGACCGACGGCTCTTCGATGCCGAAGGCCAGCAAGATCGGCTCGCTGTCGTCGAGGTAGGCGAATGCGTGACCGTCCTGCAGGCGGATCCGCAGGTTTCGCGTCTGGCCGGGCGTCCACGAAGCGAGCTGCCGGCCGCGCTCGCGGAACATGCCAGCCTCAACGCGCCCGATGACGATCGAGAAGCCGTCCCAGAACGCCAGCGAGTATGTTGTGCCTTCGCCGACGTTCCATGCAAGACCGGCGAAGCCGCCATGCCACGTGATGTCGGCAGATATCTCCTGCAGCGGCGCATCCTCTGATGGGATGAAGACGATGTGATCACCGGACGGCCTCGCAGGGTCGGGTGTGGCTACTGAGACTGCGCCACCGCTTATCTCCCAGCCGCCGGTTTTAGCGGTCCATCCGCCGCCTGATGTGATCTCTGTGCCTGTGTGCGACCCCAGGTCCGTGCCGTCGGTCGCGGTGAAGCTGTCTGATACCACGGGCGGCGACATCTTCTCGTCCGGCGGGCGGACACGGTCGTCGTCCTCGTCATCATCCTCGTCGTCGGACTCGACTCGGAAGTCGGTGAACGCAGTGCGCTGCGAAGGCTGCTGGATAAGGCCGACGTACGTCGCGTCTGCAAAGGCCGGATCAGAGGTCCGCAGCCTACGCTTGCCGTTAACCGCGACCTGCACGTCGCCGTGCCTGACTGAAACGGTCCAGAGATCGCCCGAGTCGCTCTTCGACCGGAACGACCGCCTCGCGAGCTCGGTCTCGGCGCCAGCGACCACCTTGATCAGCCGCAGCCGCTTTCCCTTGTGGACAGCCGCCATGTAGTTGTCGGCATCGACGTAGCGGAACACGACGCCTGTCAGCGTGCTCGGCTCGGAGCGGATGACAGTCACGCTGAGGTCGAACTCGCTCACCTGCGAGTCGATTACAGCGATCTTCGATGACAGGTTCAGGTCGGCGTCACGGGCGGAGCGGCCATCGGAGGCAATCTGGAAGTTGGTCCCGATGCCCGTGATCCAGCCGCCGCCTACCGAATCGCTGTTCGGCTCGTGAAGGGAGAGCCGCGTTCCGGGCGCATCGCGGAACGTGTCGCGAACGAACTTTTCCTCGTCGTCATCGTCATCTGCACGAACAGGACCGGCCACTGCAACTGCGAACAGCGCAGCTGCCATCAGCGACAGCAGAACCCTGTAGCCGTCGGTAAGGCCCGGTTTTCGAACCGCCAGGAACATCTCGAGTCTCGCCGGTCTGATCACCCTTCACGTTGCGGGTGCTCGATTATGTCTCCGCAAGCTCGGCCTGGAAACAGTAGCCGATGAACTTCCCGTAACTATTTCGTTCACATCGGTGATCCGGATGACTCAAAACCGCTCTGTACCGTAGAAATCGCCCGGTTCGGCCATAGCAACCTGCGAATTGGCGGATCGATGTGTCCATGCGCACCATGCCGTCGTCTCGTCCGGCACCTACAATTGATCGATATGGACCAGTCCCGAATCCGCAACTTCTGCATCATCGCCCACATCGACCACGGCAAGTCGACCCTTGCCGACCGTCTTATACAGGAGACCGGCGCCGTAGCCGATCGCGATCTCACCGAACAGCACCTCGACACAATGGCGCTGGAGCGGGAGCGCGGCATCACGATCAAGGCGCAGGCGATCAGGCTGCCGTACAAGGCCCAGGACGGCGCCGAGTACCAGCTGAACCTGATCGACACGCCGGGACACGTCGACTTCTCGTACGAGGTGTCCCGCTCGCTCGCCGCCTGCGAAGGCGCGCTGCTTCTGGTCGATGCCACGCAGGGGATCCAGGCGCAGACGATGGCGAACATATACCTGGCGCTGGAGCACGACCTTGAGATCATCCCGGTGATCAACAAGATCGACATGCCGGCGGCCGAGCCGGAGCGCGTCGCTGACGAGATCAAGCAGGCGTTCGGCTTCAAGGACAGCGAGATCCTGTACGCATCGGGCAAGACCGGCGAGGGCGTGGACGACCTGCTTGAGACGATCATCCACCTGATCCCACCGCCGAAAGGCGACCCGGACGCGCCGCTGCAGGCGATGATCTTCGACTCGAAGTACGACCAGTTCAAGGGCGTCGTCGCCTACATCAGGGTCGTAAACGGAAGGCTCCGGCCCAACGAGAAGGTGCGGCTGATGGGCACGAAGGTGGAACTGGAGGCGCTGGAGACCGGCTATTTCTCACCGGTGCTCATGCAGTCCGAATCCCTGTCAGTTGGCGAGGTTGGCTACGTCGCGACCGGGCTGAAGAACGTCCGCGACTGCCGGGTTGGCGACACGATGACGCTGGCGGCAAATCCTGCGTCCGAACCGCTGCCCGGTTACGCGCAGCAACGGCCGATGGTGTTTACCGGCATCTACCCGGCCGAGGGCGACGACTTCCCGGAGTTGCGAGAGGCGCTTTCGAAGCTGCAGCTGAACGACGCCGCCCTGGTGTTCGAGCCGGAGTCATCGGCCGCGCTCGGCTTCGGGTTCAGGTGTGGGTTCCTCGGCCTGCTGCACATGAA